>JBCDHK010000068.1:0-13231 GCA_038750185.1 Pseudomonadota bacterium | reverse complement strand
GCGATCAAGACCGTGGTGAGCCCGGCCAGCGCCTGTTCGGCAAAGGCGCGCGCTGGTGCCTCGCCCTCGCCTTCGAGGCGGCGGGCGTACAAGGGCACGAAGGCCATGTTGAAGGCGCCCTCGGCGAAGAAGCGACGAAACAGATTGGGCAGGCGAAAGGCGACGAAGAACGCCTCCGCCACCGCGCCGGTGCCGAGAAACCCGGCAATCAGGATGTCACGCAGAAAGCCCAGCACGCGCGAGGCCATGGTCCAGGCACCGACGGTGAGAAAGCTGCGCAGCAGGCGGACGGGCGCGCTCATCGGCGGAAGATTATGCTCACGTTGCCTCTGGTGGCTCGATGGCTTCGATGGCCTCGATCAGACGGCGCTCGATCAGCCTTTGCTTGGCGGTGGAGCGTACTTTCAGCCCGAACAAGTCCTTGACGTAGAACACATCGACGGCGTGTTCACCGTAGGTGGCGATCACGGCCGAGAAGATGTTGAGGTTGAGGCTGGTCAGCGTACGCGCCAAAGCGTGGAGCAGGCCGAGACGGTCGCGGGCGTTGACCTCAATGATAGTGTAAAGCTCGGAGCCTTCGTTGTCGAACACGATGCGTGTCGGCACGGTGAAGCTCAGATCGCGCGGGCGGATGCGCTCCTTGTCGCGCAGGGCAGTGCGCGCGATGACCTCACCGGCCAGGGCACGCGCGATGGCACGGCGCAGGCGGTCGAGGCGTGCAGTCTCGAAGGGTGCGCCGTTTTGGTCCTGGATCCAGAACGCCGAGCAGGCCATGCCGTCGGAGGTGGTATAGGTGCGGGCATCGACCACATCGGCCCCGGCCAGGGCAAAGGCACCGGCCATGCGCGCGAAGATCCCCGGGTGATCGGGCATGTAGAGGCAGGCTTTGGTGGCGTCGCGGCTTTCGTCGGGCTCGAAGCGGGCGGAGAGGCCGGTCTCATCGGGGCCTGAGCGCGCTAGGGCGGCAAAGGCTGCGTGGGTGTCGGTGTCGAGGCCGAGCCAGTAGGGCAGGTAGTGGCGCTCGCACTCAAAGGCGATCTGGGCCTCGCTCCAGCCGGTGAGGCGCTCGGTCAGATCGGCCACAGCGCGCTCGGCGCGGGCCGAGCGGCTCTCGCGCCCGGCGTGGCCCGTGAGGGCGTCGTAGGTGTCGGCGTAGAGGCTGCGGATCAGCTGTGCCTTCCAGTTGTTCCAGACGCCTGGGCCGACGCCGCGAATGTCGCAGACGGTGAGGGCAAGCAGCAGGCGCAGCCGGTCGGGCGAGCGCACGATGGCGGCGAAGTCGCGCACGGTCTGGGGATCGCCGATGTCGCGCTTTTGTGCCACGTCCGACATGAGCAGATGGTGGCGCACCAGCCACACCACCGCCTCGCACTGTGCGGGATCGAGGCCGAGGCGCGGGCAGACGCGTTCGGCGATCTCGGCACCCGCCTCGGAGTGGTCGCGGTCCATCCCCTTGCCGATGTCGTGGAGCAAGAGCGCGGTGTAGAGCACGGTGCGGTCGAGGCGGCGGCCCTTGAGCACGCGGGTGGCGAGCGGATGGGCCTCGGTTTCTTCGCCGCGCTCGATGCGCCCGAGCACGCCAATGGCGCGGATAGTGTGCTCGTCGACGGTGTAATGGTGGTACATGTTGAACTGCATCATCGCCACGATGCGCCCGAACTCGGGGATGAAGCGCCCCAGCACGTCGGTCTCGTTCAAGAGACGCAGCAGCCATTCGCCGTGTTGGTCGTTGCTCAGCATGGACAGAAACAGCCGGTTGGCTTCGGGGTCTGCGCGCAGGCGGTCGTCGATGCGGTCGAGCGATTGGGTGACGAGGCGCATGGCGGTGGGATGGATGCGCGCGTCCAGCCGGGCGGCCTCGTGGAAGAGGCGCAGGAGCGCCACCGGCTCGCGTTCGAACAGGTCCTCCTCGCGCACGCCGAGGCGTCCTTCGCGCACCACGAACGGGCCCTCGTGATCGGCGGCGTCGGTGCGGAAAGTAAGGGCGCGCAGCAGTACCGAGAGCCGCGGGGCGGGCTTGGCGTGCTGGGCCTCCAGGGCGGCGGAGAAGATGCGCGAGAGATCGCCCACCGCTTTGGCGTGGCGAAAGTAGGTGTGCATGAAATGCTCGACCGCGCGCCGTCCGTTGCCGTCGACATAGCCCATGCGCTCGGCCACCTCGACTTGGCGGTCGAAGGTGAGCTGCTCCTGGGCGCGGCCCGAGAGGTCGTGCAGATGGGCGCGCACCGCCCAGATGAACTTGGCCGCATCGGCAAAGCGCTGGACTTCCTCATGGAGGAAAATGCCGCGCGCAACCAGATCCCAGGCAGTCTCGGTGCGGTGGAGGTACTTCGAGACCCAGTGCAGCGTCTGGAGATCGCGCAGGCCGCCCTTGCCCTCCTTGATGTTGGGCTCGACGCGGTAGCGCGAGCCGCCGTGGCGTTGGTGGCGGGCGTCGCGCTCAGCTAGCTTGGCTTCGACGAACTCGGGGCCGGTGCGCTCGAACAGCTCGCCCCAGAGCCGGGTGTCCAGGGCCTCGAAGGGCGCGCGGTCACCGGCGATGAAGCGCTTTTCCAAGAGGGCGGTGCGGATGGTCAGATCGTCACGGGCATAGCGCAGGCACTCGTCGATGGAGCGCACCGACTGGCCGACTTTGAGGCGCAGATCCCAGAGCAGATAGAGCATGCACTCGACCACGCTCTCGGCCCAGGGAGTTTGTTTGTAGGGAATGAGAAACAGCAGATCGACATCGGAATAGGGTGCCATCTCGCCTCGCCCATAGCCGCCGACACCGACCACGGCGAGGTGTTCGCCGGTGGTGCGGATTGGGGCTGGGTGGAGGTGCTCCATGGCCAGATGGGCGATGCCGGCGACGACGACGTCGGTCAGATGGGCTTGTGAGCGGGCCAGGCGCAGCCCGGCGAAGGGGGTCTCCAGGAGTGACGTGCGAATGCGCGCGCGCCCGGTGTCCAGCACGCTGCGCAGGTGGTCCAGGGCAGCGCTGCGCAGGGCTTCGGGGCTTTCGGCGGTGGCTGCGAGGCGGTCGATCTCGGCCAGGGTTGCGTCCCGTGCGGCCAGGGCGTCGGGCTCGGCCACCAGATGGGCGAGCCCGGCAAAGGTGGTCGGCACCGGCGGGGGTAGCGCCCCCGCCTGGCCGTGTGCGTGGATGGGGGCCAGGCTCACAGCCCAGCCGCAAAGCTGGCCGGGGCCGCTTCGCGCACATCAAAGCCGCGCCGCCCAACTTCGAGCACCGCTGTGGCGCGCTCGACGGTCTGATCGGGCGTAAAGCGCAGCGGCCCGAGTGCGCCGATAAAGCCGTCCGGGCGCAGCAGTTGTTCGACGGCAAAGGCATTGCCAAGGCCAAAGGCACGCCCGTCCGTGACCAGCCGCGTGGCGATCGCCATGGCGTCATAGCCCAGATAGGCCAGGGCTGCCGGGGGCTCGCCGTAGGCACGGGTATAGCGTTCGTTGAAGGCGTTGAGGCGGACCGGATCGGGGCCTGCAAACCAGCCGCCGCGCAGGCTGCGATCTTCCAAGGTGGTGCGGGTGCGCCAGCGTTGGGTGCCGAGCAGTTGGGCCTGGGCGGTGCCGATGCCATTGGCGCGGATGGCGCCGGCGACAGCGGTGAGTTCCTGTCCGCCCGAGGGCAGCAACACGGCGGTTGCGCCACTGGCGCGTACGGCATCGGCGAAGGGGCCAGCGGCTTGGCGGATACCCTCGACGCTGCGCTCATAGGGCAGGCGCACGGCCACTTGGGCAATGCCGCGGGCCTCGACCTGATCGGCGCCGCGCCGCGCAGCCTCGCCTTCTTCAGTTTGGCCAAAAAACAGCGCGATCTGGCCCCCGCCCACGCGCGCTGCATAGCTGGCGATGCGGCGGATGTCGGCCTCGAAGGTGTTGCCGAGCAGCCAGACCGGTCCGCCGGCGATGGGCGTGCGGTTGGAGAACGACAACACCTGGATGCCGGAGGCTTCGGCCAGCGGCGCGATCTCGGCGGTGTTGGCGCCAAACAGCGGGCCGATGATCATATCGGCGCCCTCGGCAATGGCGCGCCGCGCGGAAGCGGTGGCCGTCTCGGGCAGCCCTGCCGTGTCGTAGACGCTGAGACGGATATCGCTCTCGGGCTGATCGGAGAGCGCCAGGCGCGCCGAATTGGCCAGCGCATCGGCATAGCGCGCGGCGGTTGCATCGGCGGCGCTGAGCGGCACCAGCATCGCCACCGACACCACGCCCCTCGGATCGACCTGCTTGACCAGCGGGCCGGTTGGGCGCGCGCTCTCGCTCGGGCGCGGGGCAGCGCACGCCGAGAGCAGCGCGACAGCCAAGGCCGCCAGGACAAAGATTGGGCGGCTGGACGCGCGATGTTTTGACAATGGCGATCGCATCGGGTTCCCCTCGTACCGGGATGGTTTGTGCCTGTGCACCCGGCGCGTCATTGCCGGATTATGTCTCAGCCTTGGACGGTAGGAGTATGGCGACTGAAAGTAAACGGACTGCTCCTGTTGCCACCGGGCTGGCCCCTGGGCTGTATCTCGTGGCGACGCCCATCGGCAATGCCCGCGACATCACGTTGCGCGCTCTCGATGTGCTGGCGGGGGCCGAAGTGCTGGTGGCTGAAGACACCCGCCAGTTGCGCCAATTGATGGAGATCCACGGCATCGCGCTCGGTGGGCGTCCCTTGGTGAGCTATCATGATCGCAACGGTCCCGCGCGCCGCCCCCAGATCGAGGCGTGGCTTGGTGAGGGGCGGGCGGTTGCCTATTGCTCGGATGCAGGCACGCCGCTGGTGGCCGATCCGGGGTTTCGCCTGGCCCAGATGGCCATCGCGGGTGGGCATGCGCTGACGGCGGTGCCGGGGGCATCGGCTGTCTTGGCCGCACTCTCGCTGTCGGGGCTGGCGACGGACCGGTTTTTGTTTGCGGGCTTTCTGGCGCCCAAATCTGCGGCGCGACGCACGGCTTTGGCCGAGCTTGCCCAAGTCCCGGCCACGCTGGTGTTTTACGAGAGCCCGCGCCGGCTGGGCGCGTTCCTGGCCGATGCCGCGGCCGTACTTGGCGCGCGCCCGGCAGCAGTGGCACGCGAGCTGACCAAGCGCTTCGAGGAGGTGCGCCGCGCGCCCCTGGACGCACTGGCAGCCACCTACGCCGCCGAGGAGGCACGCGGTGAGATCGTGGTGGCCATCGCCCCGCCCGATCCGGTGCAACAGGCCGAGGAGAAGGCCGCGGGCCTCGATGCCGCGCTGGAGGCGGCCATGGCCGAGGCCAGCCTCAAGGACGCCGCGCGCACCGTGGCCGAACGCCTTGGCCTGCCGCGGCGCGAGGTCTACGCCCGTGCCTTGGAGATCGCCCGGCGATGAGCCTGCGCCACCAAAGCGGCCTGGCTGCCGAAGAGGCCGCCGTTGCCCTCTATGAGGCGCGTGGAGGTGTGGTGCAGGCGCGGCGGCTGCGCACGCCCTTGGGCGAGATCGACCTGATCGTGTTGCTCGGCCCTCTGGCGGTGTTTGTCGAGGTCAAACGCCAGCGCCGCACCAGCCCCGATTCGCCGATCTCCGAGCGCCAATGGCAACGCATCGCCGCCGCAGCCGAGATCTGGCGCGCCGAGCACGCGCCATTGGCGCTCTGCCGTTTCGATGCCGTGCTGGTGGACGGGGCAGGGCACGCCAAGCTGATCGAGGATGCCTGGCGCCCCGGCTGGTGAGGTTTACAGGTACTTGCGGATCAATTCGGCCATCTTCTCCGGCCCCAGGATCGGCGGCAGGGCGGTGCGCAAACGCCCGTCGCCTCCGATCAGATAGACGAAGCTGCCATGGGCATAGATCGGCGCCCCGGTGGGGTCTTCTGCCACCAGCGTCACCTTGACCTGAAAGCGCGCACGCAAGGCCGCCAGAGCGTCTTCGTCGCCCGTCAGTCCGATCAGGCTCGGGTGGTGGCGCGGCATGGCCTCGGCCAGGGCGGCGGGGGTGTCGCGCTCGGGATCGATGGTCACCATGATCGGGGCCAGCCCCTCGGCCTCGCCTCCCAAGAGATCGAGCGCCTGGGCCATGTTGTAGAGCGCCACTGGACAGATCGACTGGCACGAGGCAAAGCCAAAGAACAACACCATGGGCCGCCCGTCGAAATCGGCCTCGGTCACAGCCCGCCCGGTGTGATCGATGAGCGAGAACGCCAGATCGACGTCCTCGAACACCGGCAGGCTGGGCAAGCTGGGCAGAACCGGCTCACTGGCCTCCACAGCCGTCATCGGCAGAGCAAGCGCCAGCACAACGCCAAGAACACGCATCATTGGGCAAACCACTCCGAGATGAACGCCTCGTCCGCCACCTTGCCAAGCCCCAGATAGCCCTCGCGCGCGATCTCGGCGTTGATTGCCGGGTCGCGGCGAAACCACGGACCCTTGCCGGTGGCCTCGGGGTTTTGCTCGGCCCAGACCTTGGTGAAGGTGTTGGCCTTGACCGTCTCGCCGCCTTCGGGGCGGATGGTCTGCACCATGTAGATGCGGGTTGTGAGGCCGGTGACCTCGGGATCGCCGATCATCAAGCCATCGACCTCGACGGTCTGGCCACAGTAGGGGGCGAGATCGACGGTTGCGCCTGAAAACGCCGGCTGGCCGTTCTTGGCGGCCAGGATCAGCGCGTCGTCGGCGGTGCGCTTGAGCGCCATCTGGCGTTGGCCGCCGCCGCAGCCCTCGGGGCAATCGCCGGTCAGCGCGCAGACCACATCGACCACCTCAGCGCTAAAACGCGCCTTCTCTTCGCCGAGCAGGTTCCACGACCGGGCTTGGGAATTGGCGGCGAAGTCCTCGGCTGTGGCGGGCGTGACAAGCAAAACCGCGCCAAGGGCTGCGCTGCCTAGCATGCGTTGTATCATGGCAACCTCACTTATTCGGATCGGGAATGGTAAATCCAGGGATGACGCCGTAATCGACATGGTTTTCCTTGAGCAGCCCCAAGTCCTCGACCACGTTCTCCACCAGCAGATAGTCGATGCCATCGCGGCTATAGTGGATACCGTCTGCCACCACATTGTGGGCTTGCACCGTCAACATGGTCGAGCCATCGGCGATCTCGCTATTACCTTGCCAGGCCAGCACCATATAGACCTTGCCGTCGGTCGCCTCGATGCCAACGGGAATACCCCCCGCCGCGCACCACATGGCGCAGGTGTGGTGGGCTGAGCCGCTCACCGCGTCCGGGCCGCCCATCACGCCCGAGAAATAGCACCAGGTGTCGATCACTTCGCCGGTGACTTGGATCCGGTCGCCGTCGATGGCACTGGCCGTGCCTGCGCCCAAGCTCATCGCGAGGCCCAGGGGAATGGCGATTGACGCACGCATGTGTAAACCTCCGTTTGGGTTGTGCCATACACGCTATCCGCAAATCGCGCGCCTAACACTTCACAATCGCTCCAGAGTTGCTTACTGCACTTGAACTGTTCGCGACTGGCAGACGGAGCCCTTCGATGCATCTCTATCCGGCCATCGACCTCAAGGACGGTGCCTGCGTGCGCCTTGTCCAAGGCCGCATGGCCGAGGCGACCGTGTTCAACGACGATCCCGCCGCCCAAGCCCGCGCCTTTGCTGAGGCTGGCTGTCGTTGGCTGCATCTGGTCGATCTGAACGGTGCTTTTGCCGGACACCCCGTCAACGCTGCGGCGGTCGAGGCGGTGTTGGCGGCGGTGGAGATGCCGGTCCAACTCGGCGGCGGCATTCGTGATCGCGCCACCATCGAGGCCTGGCTTGCCAAGGGCTTGGCCCGCGTCATTCTCGGCACGGCGGCGGTGCGCGATCCGGCCCTGGTGCGTGCTGCGGCCAAGGCCCATCCCGGGCGCATCGCCGTGGGCATCGATGCGCGGGCTGGGCGTGTGGCCATCGAAGGCTGGGCCGAGACCACCGAGACCGACGCCCTCGATCTCGCGCGCCGCTTTGAGGATGCTGGCGTGGCAGCGATCATCTACACTGACATCGAGCGCGACGGCGCTTTGGCTGGGCCCAATGTCGCGGCAACGGCGGCCTTGGCGCGTGCGCTCACGATCCCGGTCATCGCGTCGGGCGGTGTGTCGTCGCTGGCCGATCTGGCGGCGCTGCGCGATTGCGGTGCGCCCCTCGACGGCGCCATCTCGGGGCGTGCGCTCTATGACGGGCGCATCGAGGCTGGCGAGGCCCAGCGTCTGCTCGATGCCACGCCTGCCACCACGCCGTGAGCCTACCGCCGATCCAGTGCACCGCCTGCGCGGTGGTGATCGAGGTCGGGCCGACGCACGGGCGCTGTCCGTCCTGCGGGCTTGAAGAGCGGCTCGAAACCATCGAAGCCGAAGCCGAAGCCGCGCTGATCGAGGCCGCCTCCAGCGCCATTGCCCGCCTCGACCGCGATCGGCGCGCGCGCAAGGCGCTGCCCCCGCGCCAACGCTTTGCCTTCAAGCTGTAAGGGTCTGCGATGCTCAAAACCCGCATCATCCCCTGTCTCGACGTCGCCGAGGGCCGTGTCGTCAAGGGCATCAACTTCGTCGATCTGCGCGATGCGGGCGACCCAGTCGAGCAGGCCCGCCTCTATGACGCCCAGGGCGCCGACGAGCTCTGCTTTCTCGACATCACCGCCTCGCATGAAAACCGCTCGACACTGCTCGATGTGGTCGCGCGCACGGCCGAGCAGTGCTTCATGCCGCTGACCGTGGGCGGGGGCGTGCGCCGCCTGGAGGACATCCGCGCGCTGCTTCTTGCCGGGGCCGATAAGGTCTCGATCAACACCGCGGCGGTGCGCGATCCGGGGTTTGTCTCGGCGGCGGCGGAGAAGTTTGGATCGCAGTGCATCACAGTCGCCATCGACGCCAAGTCGGGCGGGGCGACGCCCTCGGGCTTTGAGATCTTCACCCACGGCGGGCGCCGCGCCACCGGCATCGATGCCCTGGCCTTTGCCCGCGAAGTCGAGCGCGGCGGTGCGGGCGAGATCCTGCTCACCTCCATGGACCGCGACGGCACTCGCCAGGGCTTTAACATTCCCCTGACGCGCGCCATTGCCGATGGCGTGTCGATCCCGGTGATCGCCTCGGGGGGGGTCGGTACGCTGGCCCATCTGGTCGAGGGCGTGCGCGAGGGCCATGCCTCGGCGGTGCTGGCGGCCTCGATCTTCCATTTCGGCGAGCACACCGTCATCGCCGCCAAGGAGGCGATGGCCGAGGCCGGCATCGCGGTGCGGCTGTGAGCGCCCCGCCAGATACCCTGTCACGGCTCGCCGCCACCATCGCCGCCCGGCGCGGCGCCGATCCAGCGTCCTCCTACACCGCCAAGCTGCTGGCCAAAGGCCCCGAAGAGGCCGCCCAGAAATTCGGTGAGGAGGCAGTCGAGGCCGTGATCGAGGCCACCAAGGGCGACCCCGCCGCCCTCACCGCCGAAGCAGCCGACGTCCTCTACCATCTGCTCGTCATGCTGACGGCGCGCGAGGTCACATGGCAGGGCGTCCTAGATGAGTTGGAGCGTCGCGAGGGCCTCTCAGGCCAGACCGAAAAGGCCGCGCGCACCCAAGCCCCCGTCCATGCCCGCGTTGAGAGCGCTGCTGAGCGCGCCGCCTGCATGGCCCTTCGCGCGCGCGTCTTCGTCGAGGAGCAAGGCGTGGACGCCGCGCTGGAGTTCGACGGGCTCGACGACACCTGCCGCCACTACCGCTCCACGCTCGGCCAGGAGATCGTCGCCACGGCGCGGGTGCGCTGGCTCGACGGTGCTGCCAAGATCCAGCGCGTGGCCGTGGCCAAGGCCGTGCGCGGGCGCGGGGTGGGCGCGGCGCTCATGCGCCACATCCTGGCCGATGTCGGCGACAGCGCCTCCGAAGCGGTGCTCGATAGCCAAGTCGGCGCCATCGGCTTTTACGAGCGCCTCGGCTTTAGCGCCGAGGGCCCCGAGTTTCTCGATGCCGGCATTCCCCACCGGCGGATGCGCCGCCCGCTCTGAGGCCTTACGGCCCAACAAAGCAGGCGGCACAGCCGAGCGAGCGATCAGATCGCCCAGATACCCTCCTCGGTCTCGTTGATGTTTTCATCGAGTACCGAACTGCCGCGGTTTTCCGGGCTGTCGGCAAAGGCCAGCAGCATGTCGATCCGCCCCAGAACGCCATCGGCGAGCACACCAGTCCAAAAGTCGAGCCCCGCCTGATCGCTCTCGCGGTCGAGGACGTTGCGGTAGAGTTGGGAGACCAGTTCCAGATCGGAGAGGTAGTTCTCGGCGGTCTCGTCGATCGCCTCGCCGTAGGCGTTGATGAACTCCTGGCTGGCATAGAAGGCGGTGGCGAGCTGGCGGTTGTTCAGCCCCGCCTAGCGCTGATCGATCCAGAAGTTGAGCCCCGGCTCATCGACATTGCCGTTGCGGTCGAGACCGGCATCGTAGAGCAACGCCACCAGCGTCGCCTCGCCGATGGTGAGACCGCCGCCTTGCAGTGTAAAACCCTGGATGTCGGAATAGTCGACGGTCTGACCATCGGCAAACTCGCCAAGCAGCGGGCGGAACGGCGGGTCGATCTCGGTTTCGCTGCTGGCGGCGATCTCGGCATTGAGGCTTTGCAGGTAACTATCGACATTGGTGCCCACGGCCGGCGTGGGAAAGCCGGGGCCTTTGATGCGCACCAGATAGTCGAACTCCAGCGGGCCCGCGTTGTTGGTATCGAAGAAGCTGATGTAGGTCGTGGTCAGACGGGTATTGTTCGGCCCATCAAAGGTGATCTCGAACACCTCGGTTTCTTCGTACTCGATCGGGGCGCCGGATTGGCCGTCGAGCAGCTGGGGCAGGGGAACGCTTGGACTGCTCAGCGAGGCGATGGAGATCTCGGCCTCACCGGTCACCACCCGGATCGAGCGCAAACCTTCATAGAAGACGCTATCGGTATCGTTGTCGCTGTTGTTGTCCACCTCGCGAAACACGATCGCGTCGGCAAGAAACACATCGCTCATGGGAACACCTCTCAGTTATGCGATGATACTGGATATGGCTGGGCTAGAGCGGTTTTGCCCGTGGCGACCAACCGGCTTCCGCACAAAAAGTATCAACGCGCAGAAACCGATAGCCGATTTATGGGCTCATGGTGTCCAGATCAAATGACATTTAATCGGTGCGACTGAATTGGCGTGCGAGAAACTGTCCCGCCAGCGCCACCGCCGCATCCGCGGCCTTGAGACGCCCGACAAAGACCGGCCAGGCGTGGGGCGCGCGCGCGTGCAACTCAAGCTGGACATCGCCCCCACCCTGGCGCAGCGCGTCAGCCAGCGCGAGTGCATCATCGAGCAGGATTTCGGTGCGCCCGGCGAAAAGCAACACCGGTGGCGGATCGCGAAACGCCCCACGGGCGGGCGAGGCCAGGGGATCGGCAGGGTCGTGCCCAGCCAGCACCAGCGAGACCAACTCGCCCATGCGCCGGACCGGCAGCATCGCTTCGCGCCGGGCGTTGCGCTGGAGGGTGGGGGCGGTCATGGTCATATCGGCCCAGGGCGAGAACAACACGGCGGCGGCTGGGCGGGGCAGGCCTTCGTTCTGGATTGCCAGGAGAAGCGCTGCTGCCAGGCCGCCCCCCGCCGAATCGCCTGCCAGCGCGATGGCGCGGTGGCAGACACCGCGCTCCAGCAGCGCGCGATAGCAGGCCAGCGCATCATCGAGCGCAGCGGGAAACGGATGCTCGGGGGCCAGGCGATAATCGGGCAGCACGGCCCGCGCGTTGCAAGGCGCGCCCAATGCCGCGCCCAGGTGGCGGTGGGTTCGCGACGAGCCTGCCAGATAACCGCCGCCATGCAGATAGAGCACGACACGCTCCTCGCCCGCGCCCTCAGGCGCCGCCCAGAGCGCCGGAATACCAGCGAGAGTGTCCTCGTGGCACTGCGTTCCAGGGGGCAAGCGAAAACTGCGCCGCGCGCGCATCTCCAGGCCAAGCCTGAGCGCCTCGGGCGTCGCCACCATCGAGAGCCGCGAACGCACGACAAAGCGCAGCACCAGATTGACCAGCCAAAGCGGCAGGCGCCTTCGCACGCGCAGGCTCAGACGCCGCGGCGGCGCTCGATGGCCGCCCAGATCGCACCGGCGACGTCGATGCCGTCGAAGCGCTCCAACTCCTGGATACCGGTGGGCGAGGTGACGTTGATCTCGGTGAGGTGCTCGCCGATCACATCGATGCCGGTGAAGAGGAGGCCCCGTTCCTTGAGCACCGGGGCGAGGGCTGCACAGATCTCGCGGTCGCGCGCGGTCATGGCGACCTTTTCGGCCCGCCCGCCCACATGCATGTTGGAGCGGGTCTCGCCCTTTTGCGGCACGCGGTTAATGGCGCCGACAGCCTCACCATCGACCAGGATGATACGCTTGTCGCCCTCGACCACCGCCGGCACAAAGCGCTGCACCATCAAGGGCTCGCGGTTGATGGCGCTGAACATCTCATGCAGCGAGGCGAGGTTGGTGTCTTCGGGGCGGAGGCGAAATACGCCCGCGCCGCCATTGCCATAGAGCGGCTTGACGATGATGTCGGTGTGCGCCTCGCGAAACGCGCGGATGTCCTCCAGCGAGCGGGCGATGGCGGTCTCGGGCATGAAACGCGCGAAATCGAGCACCATCAGTTTCTCGGGCGAATTGCGCACCCAAAACGGATCGTTGACCACCAGCGTCTTGGGATGGATGCGCTCCAGCAGGTGGGTGTTGGTGATGTAGGACATATCGAACGGTGGGTCTTGGCGCAGCAACACCACATCGAACGTGCCGAGATCGACCTGGCGGCGCTCACCGAGGCTAAAGTGATCGCCCAGGGTATCGCGCACCTCCAGATCGTGGCCATGGGCCGTCACCCGCCCGCCCTGCCACGACAGATCGGGCACCAGATAATAAAACAGCCGATGCCCGCGCTCCTGGGCGGCGCGAGCGAGGCGAAAGGTCGAATCAGCGCGGATGTCGACGCCGGCAATCGGATCCATCTGGATGGCGACGGAAAGCATCAGCCGTCCTTGGCAGCGAGGCGCTTGACGCGGCGGGGATCGTTGATGGTGAGCACATGCGAGACCACCCGCTCGACGCCCGGCACCCGCGCGGCATGGCCTGCGGCGCGCTCAAGCTCGGTGGTCGAGCGGGCGATGCCGGTTAGATGGACCACGCCATCGACCACGGTGACGGTGTAGTTGATCGAGCGCACCGAGGTGTCGGTAATCAGCCCATAGCGCACCTGATTGGCCAGACGCACATCGCTGATGTAGGCGCTCGTGCCGCCGTCCTCGGCCACCACCAGGGCATCGGAGACGGCGAT
>JBCDHK010000067.1:0-13246 GCA_038750185.1 Pseudomonadota bacterium | reverse complement strand
CCGCTTCGGCGCGAGAGGGCCATCTCAGTGGGCTCCGGGGGCGCGGATGCGCGCGTCGATCAGATTGACCAGGGTGCGCAGGTCTTGGCGCAGCGCCGAGGTGGTCTCGTGGCGGCCATTGGCCAAATCGTCGGTCAGGATGCGCAGTTGTTTATCGAGATTACGCAGGTGAGTGCGCGTCTCGACATCACCGCCGCTGCCGTTGGCGTTTTTCGAGAGCGCCTCGACCAGCGCGCCTTGGGAGGCAGCGGTCTGAGAGGTGGACTGCTCGATGCGGCGCAGCCCAGCGATCAAGGCGCGCTCACGCCCTGAATCGCCATCGCGCGCCTCGCGGATCTCCCTGACCAGTTCAGCCACCATGCCCTGCTCCTGTTCAAAGCGCTTGGCCAGATCGGCCAGCGCATCGGCGGCCATGCCAAGGCGTTTGTCGGCTTCGGCGCGGTCGGCATCGGCGCGGGCTGCAGCCTCGGAGGTGCGCTGAAGGCCCTCGTCGACCCGCTCCAAGAGCGCCACTAGCGCGCCGTCCGGCCCCTCGCCCTCGGAGACCAACCCCAGGCGGGTAAAGCCGGAGAGCCACTCCTCCAACTCGCGATAAAACCGGTTTTGGCCGTGGCCGGCAAACAACTCCAGCAAACCCACCACCAGCGAGCCCGCCAGCCCCATCAACGAGGAGGCAAAGGCCGTGCCCATGCCGCCCAGCTGGTCCTCCAACCCGCTCATCAGCCGGGCGAACACCCCCTCGCCCGACGCGTCGCCCCCGGACGGTGCAAGCGAGCGGATGGTATCGACCACCGCCGGCACCGTGTTGGACAGCCCCCAGAACGTGCCGAGAAGCCCGAGGAAAATCAAGAGCGAGGCGATGTAGCGGGTGATGTCGCGCGCCTCGTCCAGGCGCACGGCGATGCTGTCGAGGATCGAGCGGGTGGTCGAGGCGGCCAGACGTCCGCTCACTTTGCCGTCGCGCACGATAGGCGCCATGGTGGCGAGCAGGCGCGGCGGTGGCGGGAGGCTCTGGCCCGCGCTACCGTCGCGGAGCTGGCGCAGCCATCTGGTGGCGGCCATCAGTTGCCCGACCTGCCAGAAGGTGGCGAGCACGCCGAGCACGAACACGCCGCCGATGAAGCCGTTCAGATAGGGGTTGGCGAAAAACACCGCCGCGATCTGGGCCGCGAGCACGCCCGCACCGAGGCCGACGAGGCCGAGGATGGCCAGCATCAGGCCGATCTGGCGGGTGGGGCGAGAAAACTCGACCCCGGGTTGTGGCCGAAGTTGTGGCTGATCCATGCGGCTGTGCTCCCTAACGCGTGATCGCGCTGGATACAGCTTAAGGGCCGTGGAAGTAATTTCCAGACAATCTAGGGATGAATTTTAACGATCATGTTGGATCGACACCGAGCCCTCACCTTCCGCTCAATGTCGTGTCGAGGGTGGTGTAGAGTTCGGCATTGGTGGCCAGGATGCTGCCCGAGCCCACCGGATCGCCGCGTCCCGCACCCGCCCCCGGTGCGCCGACCAGACCGCCAGCCTCGCGCACCAAGATGTCGCCCGCGGCCACGTCCCAGGCATTGACCTCGCGCTCCCAGTAGCCGTCGAGGCGTCCTGTCGCGACATAGGCCAGATCGAGCGAGGCCACGCCCCAGCGCCTGATACCGGCGGTGCGCGGCATGAGGGCGGCTAAGTCCTTGAGCGTGTCGGGCAGTGAGCGCTTGGTGCCCCAAGGCACGCCGGTGCCAAGCAACGCCGCCCCCAGATCGCGCCTAGCCGAGACGCGGGCGCGGCGGTCATTGGCCCAGCAGCCCTGGCCGGCTTCTGCCACGAAGATCTCGTCCTTGGCCGGGTCAAACACTACGCCCGCGACGATCTTACCCTTGTGTTCGAGCGCGATGGAGATCGCCCAGTGCGGTAGGCCGTGCAGGAAATTGGTGGTGCCGTCCAGCGGATCGACGATCCAGCGCCGGGTGTCGTCGCGGCCCTTCTCCTCGCCGCTCTCCTCACCGAGCCAGCCATAGGCCGGGCGCGCCTCGCGCAGCATGTCGTGGATGATCTGCTCGGAGCGGCGATCAGCGGCAGAGACGAAATCGCCCGCCCCCTTAACACTGACCTGGAGGTTCTCGACTTCGTTGAAGTCGCGCACCAGCGCACGGCCCGCCTTGCGCGCGGCCTTGATCATCAGATTGAGATTGGCGGAGGCGCCGGACATGAGGGCTCCGAAGTAGGCGCGGGCCTCAGCCCGCTGGCTGCAACAATTCGGTCTCGACAAACACCAATTCGCCCTCACCCGCATTGATGACGTCATGGGCAACGCCGACTTGGCGGAAATAGGAGTGCCCGGCCAGCATCTCAACGCGCGTCCTGGTGCCCTGGCCATCGACGATGTCCACCGGCTGCGAGGTCACCGGCACGATGACATAGTCATGGGGATGCACATGCCAGCCGGTGGCAGCCCCTGGAGCGAAGCGCCACTCGGTCACGCGCACCCGGTCGTTCTCGACCATGACGTTCGGCGTTGCGCGCAACTCGGCCATGGCTCAGGCGCGCTCCATGTACTCAAACGTTTCGGTCGAGACCACCACCGCCTCCCCCTCGGCCACGAAAGGCGGCACGGTGATGCGCACGCCATTGTCGAGCACGGCGGGCTTATAGGAGTTGGCCGCGGTCTGGCCCTTCACCACTGGCTCAGTCTCGGCGATGGTGCAGGTGACCTTTTCGGGCAAGCTGACGTTGAGCGCCTCCTCGCCGTAGTACTCGATGGTGACGGTCATGCCGTCCTGGAGGAAGGGCCGCGCCTCGCCCAGGAGATCGGCGGGCAGTTCGACTTGCTCGAAGGTCTGGCTGTCCATGAAGGTCAGCGTGCCGTCGGTCTCGTAGAGGAACTGCTGGTCCTTCTGTTCGAGGCGCACGCGCTCGACCTTGTCCGCCGAGCGGAAGCGCTCGTTCAGCTTGGAGCCGTTCCTTAGGTTTTTCAGTTCGATCTGGGCGAAGGCACCGCCCTTGCCGGGTTTGACGTGATCGGTCTTGACCGCGACCCAGAGGCCGCCGTTGTGCTCGATGATGTTGCCGCGGCGGATCTCGTTGCCGTTGATCTTGGGCATGGGGCACTCTTTGGCGTGTTTGAGGTTGGCTCCCCTTAGCCGAGGGGACTTACGCTGGCAAGCGGGGGCCTCAACTGTGCTCCTCACGCAACTCCTCCTCCAGGCGCCTAGCGTAGCCGCCAAAGGCATCGCCACGAAAGAGGGCGCCGAGCAGTTCGGGCTCGCCGTCCTCTCCTCGCCTAACCACGGGGATGAACGCGCCCTTGTAGGGCTCCAGCATGGGCAGGGCCTTCTCCAGCGTGTCGGTGGGGGCAAAGGACAGGCCCTGGCGGTGCAGCTCCCAGCAGGCGCTCTCAGGGGCGGCATTATCGGCGCCGTTGAGGCGCATCAGATCGCCAACCCGGAGCGTGCGGCGCAGATAGCCCTGGGGTCCGGTGGTCAGGCACAGCCCGGCCTGTTCGAGTTGGACAACGAAAAAGCCGCGCGTGCCCAGCGCATCGGCCACCGCCGAAGCCAGCGCCACCGCAATCATCACCGCAATGCCCGCCTGCCAGTCGCCGGTCAGCTCAAAGACGATCAGCGTCGAGGAGATCGGCGCGCCGAGCACCGCGCCCGCCACCGCACCAAGCCCGGCCAGCGCATAGAGCCCCTGGCTACCCGAGACCGCGGGAAACAACTGGATCGCGATCTCGCCAAAGGCCGTGCCCGTCAGCGCGCCCAGCATGAGGGCGGGCGAGAACACGCCCCCTCCCATGCGCCCGGCAAAGGTGATCGCCACCGCCACCACCTTGACCGCGGCAAAGCCCACAGCAGTCCAGAACGGGATCGCTTGGGTGAGGGCCAGCGAGGTGGTCTCATAGCCGACACCGATGATGTGGGGAAACTGCAGCGCGATCAGGCCAAGGAGCGCTCCTGCAACGGCAGGGCGCGCCCAATCGGGGATGCGCGCTGCGCTCTGGACACGATCGCCCACGCGCTCGGCCAGAAACACCGAGCGCGTCATCACCACGGCAATGGCGCCCGAGATGAGGCCAAGCAGCGCAAAGGCCGGCATCTCCCAGTAGAACTCGATGGTGTGGACCGGCAGGGTGAACTCGGTGATGTCGCCCATATGGATGCGACTGACCACGGTCGCCGCCACCCCCGCCAACACGATGGGTCCGAAGGCGTGCAGGGCAAAGTGGCGCAAGACTACTTCGAGGGCGAACAACACACCGGCCAACGGTGCGTTGAAGCTGGCCGAGACGGCGGCGGCGGCGGCACAGCCCAGGATATCGCGCCCAGTCACACCACAAGCGCCGATGCGCTCAGAAACCCAAGATGCGATCACCGCACCGAGGTGGACGGCAGGGCCCTCCCGCCCAGTCGAGCCGCCGGTGGAGAGCGTGATGAGCGCCGCCCCTGCCGACGCCATGCCGATGCGCCGGTCGATACGCCCGTCCGAGAGTGCGGCAGCGCGGATCACATCGGCAATGCCGCGGGCGCGTCCATCGGGGGTGAAAGCGGTCAGGATCACGCCCACCGCCAGCCCGCCCAGGATCGGCAAAAACAACACCAGATACCAGGGCGCGGCAGCAGCGGCGGTGTGGAGCGTGTAGTCGTCAGCCCCATAAAAAAGCGTCTGCAATCCCGAGATCGCCAGCCGAAACCCGATCACCACATACCCGACGGCCACCCCCATGCCGAGCGCCAGCGGCCAGAGGACGAGGGTGCCTTGTCCGGCGGTCAGCCGTGGCAGGCGGCTCACGCGGTGGGCGATCCGGGTGCGGGTCGGCGGGGATTGGCTGGTCTGATCCATGCGGGTGTATGACGCTGCCCTGGCTTCAACGGGATTAACCCAGCAACGGCTGGGCATAAACGCGCACGGGCGTCGCGGGTTACGCTTTGCGGCGAATACCGAGCGGGGCGCCCACTTGGCGCGGACGGGTCAGTCCCGCATGGGCGGCCTTGAGCGCTTGAAGGCGTGCGGCGGCCTCTTCGGGAAAGGGCGCAGCCCGTCGCGCGTTCAGATCGACATTGAGGGTGAGCGACTCGTAGGTCGCCGCCACCGCGCCGTCCCCTTTGAGCATCTCGGCAAAGACATGGACGCGTTTGGCATCCGCATCGAGCACCATCACCCGGCAGGTGAACGCCTCGCCCTCCAGCAGTTCGTCGAGATAGTGGATCTGGGTCTGGAGCGCCATTGGCCCCATACCGTGGCTCTTCACCAAACAAGGCCCAACGCCCACACTGTCATACGCCTCGTCAAGCGCATGGTCGAAGGCCAGCGTGTAGTAGGCCACGTTCATATGGCCGTTGTAGTCGATCCAGTCGGGCAAGACACGCTGCTCGCTGGTGATCAGGGGGGCTGGCGCGGCGCTGTCCATCGGGGCTCTCTGTTGTCGGTTTGGCGGGATGGCCCAGTCTTGCCGGGAGACGGCTGGCGGTCAACGCACCACACTGGCCGTGCGCGCATGCCCACGCTAGTCTTGGGCAAAACAGATCCCTCGGGAGGCCCCATGACCCTGAGCCTGAAGACCCCAGCCCCGGCCACCGCCGCCATCGCGCGGCTCTCGGACCACTTCGGCACCCGCCTCACCACCGCCCAAGCGCTACGCGAGAGCCATGGCCACGACGAAGCCCACCACACGCCCGCCCTGCCCGACGCCGTCGTCTTCGCCGAGAGCACCGAGGAGGTCGCGCGCGTCATCACCGTCTGCCGCGAGACCGGCTGCCCTGTGATCGCCTGGGGCACGGGCACCTCGCTGGAGGGCCATGTGGTGCCGGTGCAAGGCGGCCTCTCACTCGATCTCTCGGGGATGGACAAGATCCTCGCCGTCCACGCCGAGGACATGGACTGCGTGGTCCAGCCCGGCGTGCAGCGCAAACGCCTCAACGAGGAACTGCGCGCCACGGGGCTGTTCTTTCCAGTCGATCCGGGCGCCGATGCCTCGCTCGGCGGCATGGCAGCCACGCGCGCCTCGGGCACCTGTGCGGTGCGCTATGGCACCATGCGCGAGGCGGTGCTGGCCACTGAGGCAGTCCTCGGCACGGGCGAAGTGATCCGCACCGGCACGCGCGCGCGCAAATCCTCCGCGGGCTACGATCTGACGCGCCTTCTGGTCGGCTCCGAGGGCACGCTGGCCGTCCTGACCGAACTGACCCTGCGCCTCTCAGGCCAGCCCGAGGCGATCAGCGCCGCCACCGCCGCCTTCACCCGCCTCGAAGACGCGGTTGCGACCGTGATCGAGACCATCCAGCTCGGCGTGCCGATCGCGCGCATCGAGCTGCTCGACGCGCTCTCGATCCGCGGCTTCAACCGCTACTCGGGCTACACGCTGCCCGAAGCGCCGACGCTATTCCTCGAATTCCACGGCTCAGAGGCAGGCGTGGCCGAACAAGCCGCTAGCGTCGAGACGCTCGCGCGCGAGCACGGCTGCCTGGGCTTTGACTGGGCCGCCGATGCCGAAGCGCGCTCGCGCCTTTGGGCTGCGCGCCACGATGCCTATTACGCCCAACAGTCGCTGCGCCCGGGCGCCAAGGGCTATGTTACCGATGCCTGCGTGCCGATCTCGCGCCTGGCCGAGGCGATCCTGGAGACCCAGGCCGATCTGGAGAAAAGCCCGCTACTCGCCCCCCTGGTCGGCCATGTCGGCGACGGCAACTTTCATCTTGCCATCCTGGTCGATCCCGAAGACGCCGCCGATAAGACCGAAGCTGCCCGTCTGGCGGCACGCATCTCCGAGCGCGCCCTGCGTCTTGGCGGCACCATGACCGGCGAGCACGGTGTGGGGCTTGGCAAGAAGGGCCTGATGGCTGCCGAACACGGCCTAGCCTGGCAGGTGATGGGCCGGATCAAACAGACCCTCGACCCGGACGGCATCCTCAATCCGGGCAAGCTGGTGCCCGATGGATAACGGCGCTGTTCAGAGCTTCATGCGCATGGAATTGAGAAACAAAAACATGCCCAAGAATAGCACGAAAATACCGTAGGGGCTGGTGAAAAACGGCACCAAGCCCTCGTTCCACTTTGAAATTGCACCAGCAAGCAGGCCGCCAAGGCCGTCCATCAAACCATCGAGCACCATTGCGCGCATCGTTGCGTCCTCTGCATTCGCTGTATTCACATTCCGTATGGTAGAATAGCATCAAGACCAACACACGCAAGGCGTGAAATTATCGGGCGCTTAGCGCGCTTGCTGGATCAATGCGTCCGCCGCCGAACGCGCGGCACTGGTGATCTCCTCACCCGCAAGCATGCGCGCGATCTCATCACGACGTTGATCTTCGCTGAGCGGCGCCACCTCGGTGCGCGTGAGCGAACCGGTCGAGGTCTTGGCGATGCGCCAGTGATGGTGGCCTTGAGCGGCAACCTGGGGCGAGTGGGTGACGACCAGCACCTGCGCGCCCTCGGCAAGGCGCGCCAGACGCCGCCCGACCGCTGCTGCGGTCGCCCCCCCGACCCCGCGGTCGATCTCGTCGAAGATCAGCGTGAGGTCGGGGCCGCGTGCAGCCAGGCACACTTTGAGCGCCAGCAGAAACCGCGACAGCTCACCGCCGGAAGCGATGCGGTCGATGGGGCCTGCCGGCGTGCCTGGGTTGATCGCCGCCGTGAAGGACACGCGGTCCTGGCCCTCGGGGCCGGCGCGCTCGGGCTCGATGCGCGTGGCAAAGCGCGCCGCCTCCATCTTGAGCGGCGCCAGTTCGCCGGTCACCGCGCGGTCGAGGCGCTCTCCGGCAGCGCGACGCTCTTCGGTGAGACGCGCTGCGGCCTCCTCATAAACCTCGCGGGCGGCCTCGGCGGCAGCCTCCAGCCCGTCGAGGCGTTCGGCGCCGCCGTCGATCTCGTCAAGCTGGGCGGTCATCCACTCGGCCAGATCGGGCAACTGATCGGGTACGACGTTGTGCTTGCGCGCTAGGGCTCTGAGCGCAAACAACCGCTCCTCGACTTGTTCGAGCCGGTTTGGATCGATGTTAAGCTCGGCCAAAGCATCATGGGCGCCGCGCTGGGCTTCGCTCAGTTCGACCATGGCGCGGTCGATGGCCTCGATGGGCGCATGCAGGAGCGCCTGGGCCATCCCCGCCGCGTGATTGAGGCGCGAGAGCGCTTCGGCCATGGCCGCCTCCGCTGAGCGGTCGAGGACCTCGGCGGCCTTGGCGACCTCGTCACGGATCTGGGCTGCGGCCTGGATGCGCCGGCGCTCGGTATCGAGAGCGTCGTCTTCGCCCACCTGAGGGTCGAAGCGGCTCAGTTCTTCGGCGGAGTGGCGGATGTAATCGGCGTCGGCCTCGGCTTTGGCCAGGCGCTGGCGGGCGTCCTCCAGGGTGCGCGCGGCGCGCTCGGCCTCGCTCCAAGCAGCGCGCACCGTCGTGATCTGCGGCGCGAAGCCGCCGAAGGCATCGAGCATGGCCCGGTGGGCGCGCGGATCGAGCAGGCCGCGGTCGTCATGCTGGCCGTGGACTTCGACCAGCAGCGCCCCGATCTGGCGCAACACCTCGGCGCTTGCCCGGCGATCGTTGACAAAGCCGCGCGCCGGCCCGCCGGGAGACTGGACACGGCGCAAGATCACCTCGCCCGGCTCGCCCGCCAGATCGAGCTCATCGAGGAGCGCATAAACCGGGTGCGCAGGCGCGGGCTCGAACACCGCGGTGACCGAGCCCTTGTCGGCCCCGGCCCGGATCAACTCGCGCCGCCCTTTACGCCCCAGCGCAAAACCGAGCGCATCGAGCAGGATCGACTTGCCCGCCCCGGTCTCGCCAGTCAGCACATTGAGCCCGCCCTCGAAATCGAGGTCGAGCGCTTCGATCAGAACGATGTCGCGGATTTCCAGGCGGCGCAGCATCGCCTCACGCCTCGCCGGCGCGCGGCCTCAGAGCCACTTGCCCTGGATCACCTGACGGTAGATGCGCGTGAAGAACCCACCCGGGTCTTCGTCATCCGGGATCAGATCGCGCCCGGTGACGAGTTCATAGCTGTCGAGATACCAATCCGACCCCGGGAAGTTATTGCCAAGCACAGCCGCAGCAGCCAGCGCCTCACGCTCTAGCCCGAGCGCCAGATTGGCCTCGACTAAGCGGTGCAGCGCCTCCGGGGTCTGGCTGGTGGTGTTGTATTGCTCGACGACGCGGCGAAAGCGCCCGATGGCGGAGACGTAGTGGCCGCGCTTCAGGTAATACCGCCCGATGGCCATCTCCTTACCCGCCAAGTGATCGCGGGTCAGATCGCGCTTGAGGGCGGCGTCGCGGGCAAACTCGGAAGCGGGATAGCGCACGGCGACTTCGTTGAGTTCGTTGAGCGCGCGCTGGGTCAGTTCCTGATCGCGTTCGACATCGGCGATGGTGTCGTAATAGGTCAGCGCAACGAGGTACTGCGCATAGGCCGCATCCTCATCGGAGGGGTAGAGATCGACATAGCGCCGCGCCGAGGCGCGGGCATCGGCGTAGCGCCCGGCCTCATAAGAAGAAAACGCCGACATGATGATGGCGCGCTTGGCAAACTGCGAGAACGGGTAAAGGCGCTCGATCTCATTGAAGGTCTGGGCGGCCTGGATCGGGGCGCCATCTTCGAGTTGGGCTTCGGCGCGGGTGAAGATCTCGCGCGCGCTCAAGTCCTCGATCGGGTCGGGGGCATCCTCAAAGGCCGAACACCCCGCCAGCGCCGCCGTAAGGGCGAGGGTTGCAAGACGCAGGGCGAGGCGGGGCTGTGGCAGTGTTGGGCGCATTGTCGGGGCCGTCATCGGGGCGTTCTCCCCATGCTGAATTCGGATGGGGTGAGCATACTGCGCCGCGGCGCGCGGGAAAAGGGCTTGAGGCGCGCTCAGACCGCCAAGCGTGCCTCATTGACGGACGGACTACGGATGGGCAACGGCGCCACGGGCAGCGGGTCCGGGGCGTGATCGGCCCACTCCCAACTGTCGGGACGCTCAAACAGCGCGTGCAAGAGCCGGTTGGTCATCTCATGGCCGGCACGCACGCCCTCATAGCGCCCGAGGATCGGGGCGCCGGCCAAGGCCAAATCGCCCACCGCATCGAGCATCTTGTGGCGCACGAACTCGTCGGCGCGGCGCAGACCGCCCGGATTGAGCACGCGTGCCCCGTCGACCACCACCGCATTGTCCAAGCTGCCACCGAGGCCGAGGCCCATGGCGCGCAGGCGTTCGATGTCGGCTAAGCGGCCGAAGGTGCGGCAATTGGCAATCTCGCGCGAGAAGGCGCCCGGGGTGAGCGCGAGCGAGAGTGTCTGGGCGCCGATGGCGGCCTCGGCAAAATCGATGCGAAAGTCGAGCACTAGGCCGGACGCCGCCTCAGGCAGCGGGTGGAGTGCCGCGCGCTTGTCGCCTTCGCTGACCGAGACGCTGTCGAGGATGCGGATCGCTGGGCAGAGGCCCGCCGTCTCGCGCAGGCCCTTGGCCAGGATTGCCTCGACGAAGGGGGCGGCGCTGCCGTCCATGATCGGGACTTCGGGGCCGTCGATCAGGATGAGGGCGTCGGTGATGCCAAGACCGGCAAGCGCGGCCATCAGATGTTCGACGGTGGAGACGCTGACGCCTGCCTCGTTGGTCAGGCGGGTGCAGAGCCGGGTGTCGCTGACCAGATCGTAGCGCGCGGGGATGCGTGCGTCACTGGCCGCAATATCGGTGCGGCGAAACACGATGCCGGTGCCGCCGAAGGCTGGATAGAGCGTGAGACGGGCGCGTTTGCCGGTGTGCAGTCCTGTGCCGTCGAAGCCGACCGGCGCGTTCAGTGTCTTGCGCATCGCTAATTCCGGGTTGCCTGTATTTTGCTGCACGTGCGGTGGTTTCAGCTCGTTGGTATGTGGTTCCGCACCGTGATCGTTAACGTACTTGTATCTGTAGGCATCGACCTGGGCGTGCTCAAGTCACGCTTTGTGACGCTCTGCAACATGAACCAGTCGAAACGGCAGGATCGAAGACATGGGTTACGTCGTTGCCCCATGAGCTAGCGACAAGCAATATCATTAACCCTGCACACAACATCAGCGTGCGCATTTTTACTACCGGCTAGCCGCAGTACTGCAAAAGACAATCTTGATAGACGCGAAGGGGAGCGCCGCTCGCCCCCCTTCCCGTAACGCCTCAGTTAGCCTGACGGCGCAGGAACGCCGGGATGTCGCCGTCGTCCTCCTCACGGCTGCGCTGGGAACGCGTGGGCTCGGCCCGTGGCTCGGCCTGTCCGCCCGCCACGCGGTGGATCAGCTTGTTGATGGTGAAGAGGCCCGTCGAAGCGCGCTCACCCCCCTCACGCCGGGCCGAGAGTTCGGAGCCGCCACGCTTGGGCGCCGGATCGCGCGGCGCGGCCAGCGATCCGGGATCGAGGGCACCGGCTTCCATGCCGAACAGGCCCTCGTCACCACCTTGAGGGGCGCGCTGGGTGCGGGCTTCACTGGCCCGCTGGCGCACGGCCTCGGCGCGAGCACGGATGTCCTCGGGGCTCGGCGCGCGCGCGGCACGGTCCTCGACCTGATCGGCGGGCGTGGGCGCGGGCGCGGCTTTGGCAGGGGCGGCCTCAGGCTCGCTCACACGTGCAGTCTCGGAGATCACCAGGCGCCCGCGCGCGGTGCCGCCGGGCTTGAACACATCCGGGCGCTCCTCTGCCTTGGCCGTAGCGGGGGACGGCACGACTGCCTCTTCGGTGGGTCCAGCCACAGGCTGTCCCAAGGGCATGGCCGCGGGAGGTTTGCGCGGGCTGACAGCGCCGCGCACGGCAGAGAGCAGGCCGCGATCAGTCTCGGCAGGGCGGCGGCGGGTGGCCTGGGGCTCTTCGTCCTCGGGGCGCTCCATCGATTCGGCGTCGATGCCGGTGGCGACGACGCTCACGCGCATCCGCCCCTCCATCTCCGGATCGAGCGCCGAGCCGAACTTGATCAAGGCATCGGCATCGACCTCCTCCTTGATGCGGTTGGCGGCCTCGTCCATCTCAAACAGCGTCAGATCGTAGCCGCCAGTGATGTTGATCAAGACGCCTTTGGCGCCCTTGAGGCTGACCTCATCCAGCAGCGGGTTGGCGATGGCCTTCTCGGCAGCGTCGATGGCGCGGGTGTCGCCGTCGGCCTCGCCGGTGCCCATCATGGCCTTGCCCATCTCCTCCATCACCGACTTCACATCAGCAAAGTCGAGGTTGATCATACCGGGGCGGACCATCAGGTCAGTCACGCCCTGGACGCCCTGGTAGAGCACGTCGTCGGCCATCACGAAGGCTTCGACGAAGGTGGTGCGCTCAGACGCGACCTGGAAGAGGTTTTGGTTGGGGATGACGATCAGCGTATCGACCCCCTTTTGCATCTCATTGACGCCCGCCTCGGCAATGGCCATGCGCCGTGCGCCCTCGAAGTGGAACGGTTTTGTGACGACCCCCACCGAAAGGATGCCCATCTCGCGCGCAACCCGCGCCACCACGGGGGCCGCGCCTGTGCCCGTGCCTCCGCCCATGCCTGCGGTAATAAAGCACATGTGGCAGCCTTCGAGAGCGCCGGCGATCTCCTCGATGGTCTCCTCGGCCGCCGTGTAGCCCACATCCGGCTTGGAGCCCGCACCGAGGCCCCGCGTCACCCCCGTACCAAGCTGGAGCTTGCGCGCGGCCTTGGAGTGGGCGAGCGCCTGGCTGTCGGTGTTGGCGGCGATGAACTCGACGCCTGGCAACTGCTTGTCGATCATGTTGTTGACCGCGTTGCCACCGGCGCCGCCCACACCGAACACGGCGATGCGCGCGGTCAATTCGGGCTCGATGCCGTCGAAGGGATTGGACGGGTTTTTCAGGTTGAGTGCCATGTCTGCTCTTTTGCCTCTCTATTTGCCGTTCGCGTCGTCACTGCTCGTGCTGCCCTCTCCGGGGCTCTCTCAATGGTCTACGTCCGAGACCGCCGATCCCGGCGGGCCTTACCAACTCGTTCTCAGCCAGCGAAACATCCGCCCCGCCTGTCCGCGCGCCGAAGCGGGAACGGGGGCGGCAAAATCCCACATCTCGTCGTGGGGACGCACTGCCGCCAAAGCCAGCCCGACGGCGGTGGCGTACTCGGGGCCGCTCAAGCCCGAGGAGAGCCCCGCGATGCGCATGGGGCGTCCGATGCGCGGGCGCCGGCCGAGGATGCGGGTCGCCACATCGTCGAGCCCCGGCAGTTGGCAGGCGCCGCCTGTCAGCACCACCGAACAGCCCGGCATGGCGCCCACGCCCAAGTCGATCAGGCGGGCCTGGACGCTGCGAAACACTTCTTCGAT
>JBCDHK010000066.1:0-13390 GCA_038750185.1 Pseudomonadota bacterium | reverse complement strand
GTCTCGCGTGCCTGGCGCTTGACGGTGATGGCAGAGACGCACTCTTCAAAGTCACAGCTGAGGATCTTGGTGAAGCCGCCATCGTCGTCGGTGCTGGAGCTGGCGCCGCCTGAGAGGTAGACGCCGGCGTCCGGATGACCGAAGAACCTGCAGCCTTCGATCAACATGCTGAACACTTCGACCGAGGTGATGCCGCTGTCGCCGCGCAAGGGGGTGGCATCGCGCGGGGTTCGGGTGGTGAAGGTGGCGTCGCGGATCACCACGTTGTTGAGGCGGCGGGGCTGAAGGCCTGAGCCCGCGCCCTCACCGATGCCAAACAGGGCTTGTGAGGTGTCGAATATCCCGCCCTGCCAGAGTAGCGAGAAGAAGGCCGAGGGGTCGGTGTCGGGCGAGGTGATGCGCAGCAGGACGCGGTCGATGGCGCCGGCTTTGAGCGTGGCATCGCGCGCGCAGGTGACGCTGAGCGAGGCCGAGAGCAGCACATCGATGCCGGTTTGCATCAGGTAGACGCCGTCTGGCAGAAAGGCCGGGGCGCCAAGGGCGACGGCGGTGTCGAGCCAGTCTTTGATGGCGAGGGTGTCATCGGTGGTGTCGTCGCCCTGGGCGCCGATCTGGCGGGCGTTGAGGTAGGGATCGGGCTGCAGTTCCCACCAGGCGCCGTCGCCGGATTGGACCTTGCCGGCGTGGGCGGGCTCGGCACCGACACGCAGGTAGAGCGCGCCACCGCCATCGCCCGCGCTGGTGTAGCCGGTGGTGCGAAAGGCGGTGACGGCGGCTGGCACGTTTTCGCTGGTGATGGCGGCGCGGGTGGTGCGCGCTAGGGCTGTGGCGCGTTTGTCCTCGGCGCTGAAGAGCCCGGCCTCGCTGGTACTGGCCACGGGCAGCGTGACGGCATTGCCGCCGACGATGGAGATCTCGCGCGCGCCAGCGTCATAGGCGAGCAGCGGATCGCTGGCGGGCACGCGCCAGAAGGTGCCGCCGAGGGTGCTGTCGAGGCTTGCGCGGATCGAGCCGCCGGTGAGCAGCGCGCCGCCGTCCGAGCCCGAGACCAGCGCATTGCCACCATCGGTGGAGACCAATGCGGTGCCATTTTCGAGCGTGACGTTGGGGGCTGCGCCTGCGCCGCCGCCAAAGCCAGGTCCAAAGACCGAAAACACCAGTCCCTGGCCAGCGTGTTGTCCCAGTTGGCGCCGGTTCATCAGGCCACCTCAACGACGGAGAGGGTGGCGCCGGGCTGGACGCCGATGGTAGCTAGACGAAAGCCGGTGCGCGGCATGGGTTTGGCTTCTGGATCGGCGGCGGAGCCGGTTTGGCCGGGCAGCAGCACGCGATAGCGCAGATCGACATCGGTCTCGATGGCCGCGACGAAGCAGCGTTCGGGCGCGGGGCCGGTGGTGGCGGGGGTGGTGGTGAGGCTCAGGGTCTCGTAGGCGCGCTCGGGCTCGTTGATGAGCGGGGTTGGGTGGGCGCGGACGTCGAGGGTCGAGCCGTCGTGCCACCAGAGTTTCAGCGTTCCTGGCATGGGGGTCTCCTTGGGCTTGGGCCGGCGCGCTGGCTGTAGCGCGCGCGGCGGGGTCCGGAGCGGGTCCGGGGCGGATCAGCATGGCCGGGCTTGCGGGCAGGCGCCATGCTTTGGGGGGTGGGGGGTCTCGTGGAAGCGGGGGCGCACGCCGGGGTACGCTCTGGGTGGCGGGTGCGGATGCGGGTATCGTGCCGATCCCGCTGGCCCAACAGAGTTGTCCCGGCGGCCCATGCCAACCATTCTCGGGGGTGTGCGCCGGGCCATCTTGCGCCGCTAGGGGAATGGCGCAAGTGGGCGGGGGTTGGGGCGAATGGCCCGGCACGCCAACAACATTGGCAAGGCATGGTAAAATATCGGTTAATGCTACCTGGCCCAACAACCCCTCAAAACGATGCCCGAGCAGACTGAGCCTGCCTGTCTGGGCAGTGCCCTACGGCAGTGCGCGTGAACGTCGGATCACGCGCACTGCTGTAAACCGTTGTTTCACTGCGATTTCCTGGTCAGTCGGTGTTTCCACCGCCCTTGAAATCGCTCTAGGGAAACGGTGCATAATCCGGCGGATAGGGCGACCAATCACCACCGCGCTTGCCGATCTCATAGCCCAGATCGAACAACGCGCGCATGTAGACCGGATCAAACAGCCCTGCCGGCTCCGCGTTGAAATCCTGGGGAATGCCGGTGATGTTCATCGTGATGCCATCGCGCTGCGCAATGGCGAAGATCTTATAGAGATCGCCCGTCCCCGAGCCGCTGATCAGGCTCGACGCAGCCTTGGGCGCAATAGAGAGGATACGCGGGCTGACCGGCGCATAGGGTTTGCGCAGCTTGTTGTTGATGATCACATAAAGCGCGCGCTTAAAACGGGCGCCTGTCATACGATCGAACATGCGCAACGAGACCTGCGGGCTGTAGAGCATCACCTGCTGCGTCGCCCCACCATCCACATGCATCTCGTCATAACGCTCGCCACCAGCCTCGACCGGGATCAGCACCGGCGGAAACGCCGCGGGGATGGCCGAAGACGCCTGCACGATATCGCGGATCAAGCGCAGCGCACTCGGATGGCCCGAGGCGGCGATGGCGCCGATGTTCCAGGTGACGGGGCGTGAGGCGTCCAGATTGGTGGTGCCGATCAACAGGGTACGGCCCTGGTTGTAGGCTTCGGCGAGACGGGCCAGGATCTCGGTGTTGAGGTATTGGTCGATCAACTGGCGATAGCCGCGGGCGTCGCTCAGGGCGCTGCCGCCGAGAATGGCGGCGCCGATGGCGGGGCTTAACAGCTGCACCGTGGTGTAGGTGGTGTAGATCTCTTCCAGGGCGCCGTCGTAATCGGCGCCGAGAAAAGCGAAGATGGCAATGATCGCGCCGGTCGAGATGCCGGTGACGGCACTAAACTCGGGACGGTCGCCGCGCTCACTCCAGCCTTTGAGCAGCCCCGCCCCGAACGCGCCATCAGGGCCGCCACCAGAGAGCGCCAGCGTGGCGGTCTCGATGGTGCGCCCGGCCCGGATGTCCTCACCATAGACCGTGCGCAGCACTTGAGCGCGCTCGCGCATCAGGCCGCTGATTTGCTCGGGCACGATGAAATCGCCCCACTGGCGCAGATCGGGCGCATCGATGCCATAGGGCTGGGCGGTGTCGATGAGGGCTTCGGGAACTGGCGAGCGATCGAGCACGGTGGTGCAGCCGCTCAAGGCCAGGCCAAGACAAAGCACTGCAACACAGAGAGAATGAAGGGTCGGCATCATGGCAGCTTTCGCGATTTGGAGTGGGCTAGAGTGTCACGAATGCGTGGCCGCGTCAGCCCATCTCCGCCTTGGCAGTGCGGTGGCGTGGGGTTAGTTTATCGCTGAGATCAATCGGGGGAGAATGCGATGATCCGCGGCACGGCTCTGGTATTGCTGGCATTGGCTTTGGTTGTGCTTGTCGTCGATCTTTGGCCGTTGCTGGGCGGAACATCTTGGCAAGAGTTGCGCTTTACCACTCTGGGTGAGGTGTGGTTTCGCATAGATCCGGACAGTTACCAATTGCTCGACCCGGCGATCACGCGCCATGTCTCGGTGGCACTTTGGGATTATGTCGTGTTTCCTCTGCTCACGGAGTCACTGGCGTTGGAGTTGGGTGTGTTGGGGGTATTGCTCTTGCTACTCAGCCGGCGGGCCAAACGGCGGTCGAGCCGGCAGCGCGAGAGCCTCAATCTCAAGCGGCGTTGACCCTCACGCCGTCTTGCCAGGATAGTAATTGCAATTGCATATTGCATGCCAATTGCTTACTATGCCCCGCTACACGTTGGTAATTTCACCTGCTTCAGCGCGGCTCTAGCGCGCAGTTCGCTCCAGCGGCGGCGCGTCGTCGAGCCGCGCCTCAAACCAATCCAAAACCCGCACCATCCAGCCCTCAGGCGCCGTGTGGCCACCGGGATGGAGCACGAGATCGAGGCGCCCGCGACGGCAATCGGTCCAACGCCGGATCCAAAGCCCCTCGCCCACCCGTTCCTTAATTGGTGGATGGCGCGCGTCGCACCCCAATGTATTACGCAAGATAAAGAGCGAGGCAAACACATCCCCCTGGACGATTTCGCCAGCCCGAAACGAGCGCCCTTCAAGCGGCACCACACCGTCTGACCAGCCATGGGTGTGGTGGAGATCGACCGCACCGCGACAGCGCCCGGGCAGTGGATCCCAAAACGCCCCGGCAAGCGGGGCATAGGCGCGAAACAGCCCCGGCGCTTCACAAGCCACCGCCCAGACCATGGAGCCGCCCCGCGAAAACCCGGACAACAGCACACGCTCGCGATCGACACCGCGGTCGGCAGCATCGCGCAAGATCGCTTCGAAAAACGCCAGATCGTCGCGCGGATGGGGACGGTTATCGCGCACGGCCCAGTCGCGTTGGGTGCGCCCTTGTCGGGGAATACCCTCAGGCACGATCAGCGCCATGCCCCGCGCGACCACGGCGCCGATGCGGGTTTGATTGGCCAGCGCACCCTTGGCGCTGGCGCCCCAGCCGTGCAAGTAAAAGACTGCAGCCACACCGGTTTGCGGGATCGTCTTTGGGAGCACGAGCCGGTAACTCCCGCCCTCGACCTCACAGACCTCCGCCGCCGTACCGCAGGCGCTGGCCAGGCTTCCCATGAGCGCTGTGACAAGGGCGAGACAGGTGGCGATCAAACGCATGGACAACTCCCGTCGCGGCCGGTTTCATGGCGGTGGTAGAGAGTGAGATGGCTGGCACGGGTAGCGGATCAAGCGGATCCTAATTGGAACGGTTTTCCCCTTGCGCCGCTTCGCACGATTTGCAATATCACAGGGTGTCTAAAAGACGCGGGCGTAGCTCAGGGGTAGAGCGCAACCTTGCCAAGGTTGAAGTCGTGAGTTCGAATCTCATCGCCCGCTCCAGACTTTTCAAACACCCAGGTGTATCTATAAATGTGTCGGCAGGTTCATTGAACTCTGGCCCCTCAGGCGACGACGCGCACCGCAATGCATGGACTTAGCATTTTCGCCCTTCCTCGCACATGACCGCGAGCAAAGCGCGCGCAGAATTATCCTTTCATAGACACATTCCAACACCCCAAATTCGGGCGATCTTCTGCATCATCACGCCCGCAACCGCCGGATGCTCATCAGATACATGGCAGCGATGTGGCGTAGCATTTGGCGCGAGACACCTTGCAGTTTGACCTGCCTGTTTGCGGTAGCGCTCTGCACTTTGACGCTCGGCTGCCGGCGACCCGGCATTGCCTCAAAAGACCATCGCTCGGCTCGAAGCGCGAACGAAATCTCCCAACCGGGCACATGGTTCAGGGGTGAAACCGGAAATACATAAGGAAATCAGCGGCTGGGGAACCTGGATTCGAACCAGGACCGACGGAGTCAGAGACCCCGTAAAGACACTGAATGACTTGGGTTTTTCTTCCAACAGCGGAGAAGGACCACCATGTTACATCAACGACTTACAGAGCATGTCCCAACCGTCGGGGTGAACTCTGGGCAAAAAAAAGCGGCGCAGACCGCGGCCTGCACCACTCATAATTTCCCTGCCGAACCATATGCCCTCGCCTTGCTCGCTGGTCAAGCGACTTGCAGCCCGGCGTTCGCGAACGACACGTTCGAGCATCGAGCAGAGGCGGTCGCAGCGATCCTGGCCACCTGGCTGGATCCGGTCGAGAAGGCCATCGTCGCTGAGGCCGGCCTGCGGCTCGGTTTGACCGGCAGCCCGCTCCCCACCTTCCACAACATCGAGGCCGAAGCCCGTGAATGGGCTGAGGGCGCCAGCGACGTAGAGCGCGCGGCCTATGCCTTCGCGGCGCTGCGTTGCCTGCCCTCCAACCGGCGAGAAGCGGCTGCTCGTTGGGCGGCTCAGGTCGAGGAGGTGGCGGCATGAGACGGCATCAGCCCCACCAGCCCTGCATCGACGAACTGTTAGAGAGCGCCAAGCGCGCCCTCGGTAGCGCAGAGACGACCGAGTGGGAGCGCAAGTTCATCCTCTCACTTCTCGGTGCCGCCAAGCGGGGTGGGCCGTCCTGGCTACCCTCGTCCAAGCAAGAGCGGGTGTTGCGCCGGATCGTCGAGGAACACCGCGCCATGAAGCTGATCGAAGAGGAGCCGCGATACCGCGCCGCTGGCGGCGCCCTGCTCTGATCGAGCGCTAGACGAAACCGACCGATGCCAGGCCAAGGGGCGCGGCGTCGGTCTCCCGGTCCAGCGCTCCCTCTGCACCTGCCGGGGTAGCCATTCCCCGCGTGCAAAGATCAGACGCCAGGCCGGAGGGCTCACCGCGACCCGTAGATGCCAATAGCGGTTAGGCTTCCGGGATACCCCGGCCCGGTGCGAAGCGGCCCCGACTGGCCCGCACCAGAAACGCGACGACTACAACCCACGCCGGCATTGCGCCGGGGGACGGCGACGGGATCAGGGCCTCTTCTTGGCTGCCCCGAGCCGGGCGGGAATTGCCCCGCGGGAAGGCGCCTGGCTGAGCGACATCAGCATCGCGTGGAAAGGAAGCCGGAAGGGTCGGGCCTTCTCCTGCAAGTCGGGGGGAAGGAGCGGGGGCGGGGCAGTATGTCCAAAGCGCAAGGTAAGGAAAAATGAAGAACACCGCGAAGAGCAGAAGACGCAGAAGACTGGATGCAGAGAATGAGGATTGGGGAGATCAGGGCCATGGTCCACGCCGCCATCGTCAACGATCCCAAGTACGTTCATGTGACCGTGTGGATCGCCAAAGACCGGCGCATCGAATGGTGGCCAGGCACGGGCCGCTGGTCCACGGACGGAAGCAAGAGCCCCGAGTACCGCGGCAACTTCCCCGCCTTCCTCGCGTGGCTCAAGGAAGAGGTGCAGCCATGACCCCCAACAAGCGTCCGGCACTACCCATCGAAGGTGCCTACACCGTACAGACCGGCCCTCACCGTAAAACCCTGGTCGGCTATCCAGAAGCCACCCTTGTGGAGTTGGCCGAGCGCCTCGACGAAGCCCGCGCGCACGAAGGCGATGCAGACTGGGTGGACTTCGAGATAGGCGAAGTCGCTCACGCCCTGCGTGCCCTGGCCATCGGGAATAGGCCGTGAGCCTAGCGCGGGTCCTTCCTGGTTGCGGATGTATACGGGTAGTCGAAGCGCACCACATCGCTAGCGCCTGCCCAAATAAAATATGAAAGCATGGGCTATGAACAAAACTTCTCCTAAAGACATGACCAAGTCCGCATTCGCCCGTCACATCGGCAGCGTCCCCTCGCGTGTGACCCAGATGCTTGCCGATGGGATGCCGGTCTTGCCGAGCGGGCGCATCCCTCGCGAAGAGGCGCTGGCCTGGATCGAGGCCAACGTGAACCGCCACGAAAAACCCTCCGAGGGCGACCGTGCCCGTCTCGCCCGCCTCAAGGCCGATCTGGCGCAACTCGATCTGGACCAGCGCTCGTCCAAGCTGATCGACCGCGCCGAAGCCGAGCGCACCATTTTCGAGATCGCCCGCGCCGAGAGAGACGCCCATCTCGCCTTCGTGGCCAGGGCCGCGCCCGTAATCGCCGCGCAGATCGGCTGCGACGGGGCGCGCCTGTTCTCTGCCCTCGACGCCGCCATGCGCGAACATCTGGCGGACCTTCGAGACCCAGGTGCACTGGCATGAACGCAACCATGCAGATCGCCCGCGATGCTTGGGCGCGCGGCATGGCGCCGGAGCCACAGATGGCCGTCTCCGCCTGGGCCGATCTGCACCGCGTCTTGCCCTCCACCTCAGCCGAGCCCGGCCCGTGGCGCACGGCGCGGGTGCCGTATCTGCGCCAGATCATGGACAGCCTCGGCACGGGCTCGCGTTTTGAGCGTGTCGTCGTGATGAAAGGCGCGCAGACCGGGGGCACCGAGGCGGGCCTCAACTGGCTGGCCTATATCATCCAGAACGCCCCCGGCCTCACCATGCTGGTCATGCCGTCCCTCGACATGGTGCGCAGAAACACCACGGTGCGCATCGATCCGCTCATCGAAACCACGCCTGCGCTCGAAAACCTGGTCGCCTCGCCCCGCTCGCGCGACAGCGGCAATACCCTGTTCCGCAAAGCCTTCCCCGGCGGGCAACTGGTCATGACCGGGGCCAACAGCGCCGCGGGGCTGCGCTCGACCCCCGTCCGGTATCTGTTCCTCGACGAAGTGGACGCTTATCCCGGCGATGCCGATGGCGAGGGCGACCCGGTCGATCTGGCCATCCAGCGCACCGCGACCTACCGCGGCAAGCGCCGGGTGCTCATGGTCTCGACGCCAACGCTCAAAGGGCACTCGCGCATCGAAGCGGCCTTCGAGGCCAGCGACCAGCGGCTCTATCACGTCCCCTGCCAGCACTGCGGCGACATGGCACCGATCACCTGGGGGCGCATCCGTTGGCCCAAGGGACAGCGCGACCGGGCGCACCTGATCTGCGAGGCGTGCGGCGGCGTCCATGAAGAGCAGGACAAGCCCCGTCTTCTCGCGGGCGGGGAGTGGCGGGCGACCGCAGAGGGCGATGGACGCACCGCAGGCTTTCACCTCTCGGCACTCTACAGCCCTTGGGAGACTTGGGCGGAGATTGCCATAGAGCACGGCCAGGTGCGCCACGATCCGCCGCGTCTGCAAGTCTGGACCAACACCAAGCTGGGCGAGACCTGGGAGGATCAGGCGGGCGAGACCCTGCCGGCCGATCCCCTCATGGCCCGGCGCGAGGATTGGGGCGGGGGCGTGCCCGAGGAGGCCGGCGTCGTCACCGCGGGCGTGGACGTCCAGGGCGACCGCATCGAGGCGCAGCTCATCGGCTGGGGTGCTGACGAGGAGGCGTGGGTGATCGACTACAAGGTGCTCTGGGGCGATCCTTCGGGGCCGCGGGTCTGGGCCGATCTGGACACGCTCTTACAGGCCAGCCACCGCCATGCCTCCGGCGTCGAGCTGCCCGTGCGCGCTGCTGCCATCGATACCGGCGGGCACCACACCAGCGCCGTCTATGACTTCTGCCGCACCCGCTTGGCCCGCTGCATCTGGGCCATCAAGGGCCGTGGCGGGCCTGGTGTGCCGGTCTGGCCACTGCGCCCGACCAAGCGCAACAAGGGCAAGATACCGCTGTTCATCGTCGGCGTGGACGCGGTCAAAGATGCCCTCTACGCCCGGCTGCGCCTCACCGAGCCCGGCCCCGGCGTGATTCATTTCCCCCGCACCCTCGACATGGAGTATTTCCGCCAGCTGACCGCCGAGCGCATCGTCACGCGGTATGAGAAGGGCCGCTTGGTGCGATGCTGGCGCCCCAAGCAAGAGGGGATGCGCAACGAGGCGCTGGACACGTTCGTCTATGCGCAAGCGGCGCTGCACGGGCTCGTCAGCATGGGAATGCGTCTCAACGAGCAGGTGGCCGCGGTGCAGGACCGGGCCAGGGTGCCGGTTCGCGCTCCGGTGGTGCATCGGTCGAGGTGGGTGGGGAGGTGAGGGGCCAGGATAATCCAGGTGCCTCATGGAGGTGGGGTGTTGCCATGATGGGCAGTTCCGTAAGCACCTAGCGACAACTCCCTCAGATTTTCGTTGCATTTGAAATACGCTTAAACGAGCTTGTGAAGCAGTATTTTTGTAGTGGAGAGTGCAAGCTTATGCAGCCAGATAGCTTCCTCATGCAGCCAGATAGTCTTGGCCTCATTTCTAAATTGATGCAGATTGCCACCGGCGTTGCAGCCATCTTTATAGCATTTATAGTTTATAAGTATAACAAAAAAAGGGGTAAGGAGACATTAGTGGCACGATCATGGTCTATCCAGCAACAAATAAATCTCTCAGTTATAAATAATCGTGATGTTTTAAGGGCAGCAGAAATTATTAAGTGTGATTGTATTGATCGAAATACGACAGATGAAGACTTGCAGCGACTTATATACATATATTTTCTCTATATTAATCGCGTGAAAATGATGTGGGATGGATGGAGGTCAGGGCTAATAAACAGAGATGAGCTTCTTGATGATGTATTTCCCACAATAACCTTAATTGGAGGCCACAAAGAGATAATAGACTATTGTTTAACTAGGGGGTATTCTAAAGAATTCAGAAATTTTTTCTTAAAAGAACTCGCCAGAGTTGGTGATATGAATGATAAAATCATAGGTAGTAAGCAGTTCATTGAGAAATTTCGCTCTTAAGGAGGGGGTTTGAAGGTCGTTACTCCAAATGATTACAAAGTCTTTCATACTGGAAGAGTTGACACTCGGGGTCATTATAGAAGCCTCAGCCGGCCACCAGGAAAATTGGAAAAGTCAGCCCGGCCACGCCCTTGATCAGCCAGTGTGCTAGGGGTTTTGGAAGCACGCGCTGGGGCAAGGTTAGCCCTCCCGCCGTAACCGAACGCCTGGCCCACCGCCGTTCTCCGCTATGAAGATCACGCCGGCTTCTTCGAGGGCGCGCTGGATGGCGGAGAGGTTGTTAACACCCGGTGTGCGTCGCCCCCTCTCAAAATCCACAACTGTATTTCGTGAAACTTGGGCAGCGCTCGCCAGTGCGGCCTGGTCCATGTCAACCATTGCGCGTGCGGCTCTGCACTGGGGTGGTGTGATTTGCATGATGCCCAACGTTGCGCTTGATGTTGACTTTAAGCCCTAGGTTGGGCATGGTGCACAGCATAATACACAATGCACAGGGAAACACCATGACCACCATCACACCCGACCGCCCAACCGCCTCCTACCCTTTCGACCCCGACGCCCTGCCCGACTGCCCGCGCGAGGCACACCGGCAGATCGCGCGGATACTCAACGAGCACTTCGAGCGGGATTTCGAGAAGAACGTTATCGAGCCTCGCGAAGCCCTCTCATTGCTCTATGCGGCTTTCCTAGAAAACAATCAGTCCGTTGAATGCGCCGATGTTCGGCGCGCTGTCAGGACTGTATCCTTTATTTCCCAGCAAATTATTGAGCAGCAGTACGAAGCTGTAGAGCGGGCGATGCTGCTCGCCCGTCACGGAACTATGGACTATCGGGCTGGCGACCTCAGAGCGTGGCAGAAGCACCAGCGGGAGAAGCAGGGCGCGGTGGGGGATTGAGCATCAGAGTGTGGCCGACGTGCTGAAAATGGCGAGCCAGGCTTGCGCGGACTCTTGACATCAATCCATAAGTCATTTTATGTGTTCTTATGACCACGAAAAGGAATATGTCATGTTCTCCCGTAAGCAGCTCTGCCTCCTAGCTGGCGCAGACCAAGAGTGGTTCAACGTATTGAGGCGGCGAGGCTTTTACCCTCTCTTTGAGGGTGAGCCTCCCGTAGACGATGACGCTCAGCCCTCGGGGCATAAAACCCACCGCTTGTGGGATTGTATCGGTCTGGCGCTCCTGCGCGCCGCCATCGATCAAGATGGGCCGCTTGATGAGGACAAGCTTGTCGCCAAGCGCGTTCTCAGCAATGCTGATCGAGGGGAAGCGGCTCTCCTTCCCGGCGCTGGCGCGCTCGCCTCGGCTTGTCGACTGGTTCGCCAGGGTGAGTTTGAGATACATCGCACCCATCCCGATTGGCTGCATCGCAACGGCACTGCGCCCGATATTCATCTCGCCAGCGTCGTCTTCGATCAGGGGCCGGGTTCCGAGCTTACCAGTGATGTCTTCGCTGCCCCCCTTGATGGCGTGATCGCTCGTGCGCATCAGCCATCCAAGCGGATTGTCGGACGCCCGGTACGGGTTTCTCGCCTCTTCACCGTCAATGTCTCGCAGGTTTGGCGCTTGATCGTCGAGCGTGCCGAGAAGGCGGAAATTGATCTCGGTATTGCCCAAGGATGACCGCCCTCTCGCGCCTCCTCGACCGCATGGTCCGTCCCAAGCGCCACCGCTCCTACGAGGCGGCAGGCGGCGGACGCCGCTGGCCGGACAGCTACGCCATGCCAGCCCCGGCGACCACGACGCTGGGCGCGCGCGGGACGATCATGCAGCGGGCGCGCTACGCCTACAGCAACAACCCCCTCGCCCGGCGGATCGTCGAGCATCACGTCGCCTCTCTTGTGGGGGCAGGGTGGCAGGCGCAATCGCAGCACCCCGATGAAGCCGTGCGCCGCGATTTGAGCATGGCCTTCGAGACCGTTGTCGCCTCGGTGCTGGTGCCGATGGCCCGTGCCCTGGCGCGCGATGGCGAGGCGGTCGTGCGGCTTCGGATCGGCAACGATGGCCTGCGCCTGGACCTGTTGGACCCCAACCAGCTTGACCCCGCCTTGCACCGCGATCTTGGCAACGGGGCTCGGATCATCGCTGGTGTCGAGTTCGATGCAGGCGGCGATGTAGCTGCCTACCATATCCGGCCCTACAGCACCGACCTGCCGTTGACCGTCGCCAATGCCCTGGAGGCGGTGCGCGTCCCAGCCGGTGAGGTCTTCCACATCTTCGACCCGCTCTTTCCTGGTCAGGTGCGCGGGGTCTCGTGGCTCGCGCCTGTGCTGTTAAAGCTGGCCGATCACGATGCAGCCCAAGACGCGATGCTGATGCATCTGAAGGTGTCCTCGCTGCTGACGGGCTTCTACTCCGACCCCAACGACGCCGGGCAACCGTTCGGGCAGCCTGGCAACGACGGTGGCATCGACCTGTCGCTTGAGCCCGGCGTTATGCGCCGTATGCCAGTTGGCGGCGAGGTGAGCTTCACCAGCCCCGGCGCTGGCTTTCAGCAACCTACCGAATTTCTCAAGTCTCAGGCCCGCGAAATCGCCGCTGGTGCCGGCTTGATGTTCGAACAACTCAGTGCCGATCTGTCCTCGACGAATTATTCGAGCGCCCGCTTCGGCCTGATCGACTACCGCCGCCGCATCGAGATGCTACAGGCAACCCTGATCCGCGCGCAGTTCCTCGCCCCTCTCTGGCGTCGCTGGATCGACCTGCAATCGCTCGCTGGCGAGCTTCCGAGCGATGCCACTGCCCTCTCGGACTATTACGCGGTGCGCTTTATCGCCCCCGGCTTTCAGTGGGTTGACCCTCAGAAGGAAGTCCAAGCCGAAGCCGATGCTGTCGCCGCTGGCTTCAAGTCCCGCCGCGAAGTCGTGGCCGGGCGTGGTCGCGATCTGGACGAACTCGACGCCGAAATCGCCGCCGATACCCGAGAACCAGCCCCGGAGATTTCGGAATGACCTTCCACACCCGCGCCGCCAATCTGCGCCCCTCGACCCTCGACCCCGAGGCCCGCACCGTCGAGGCTGTGGTCAGCACCGGTGCCGATGTGCCCCGTCCTGGCTTCGTCGAGCGCTTGCCCCTGGCTGCCGCCGATCTGTCGCGCCTCGAAGGTGCCCCGGTCCTCGACGCGCATCAGCGCACCAGCATGGCCCACCAGCTCGGCGTGATCGAAAACGCCCGCATCGCTCCCGAGGGACTGGTGGTGCGCATGCGGTTTCGCACCAACCCTGAGAC
>JBCDHK010000065.1:0-13513 GCA_038750185.1 Pseudomonadota bacterium | reverse complement strand
TCGGCTGCCCGCTCGCCGCCTTCACCGCCACCGCCGATCCCGAGACCCGCGACGAGATCGTCGAACGGCTCTTCGCCCAGCCCCCACGCGTCTTCCTGCGCGGCTTCGATCGGCCCAATCTCACCCTCGCCTTTGCCCCCAAAGACAACCCGCGCCGCCAAGTCCTGGCCTTTGCCAATGCGCGGCGCGGTCTCTCAGGGAGCGTCTATTGCAGCGCGCGCGCCAAAACTGAGGCCCTGGCCCAGGCCCTGAGCGACGACGGACACCTGAGCCTCGCCTACCACGCCGGCCTCGACCCCGCCCGCCGGCGCGAGGCCGAAACCCGCTTCCAGCGCGAAGACGGCATGGTGATGTGCGCCACCGTGGCCTTTGGCATGGGGATCGACAAGCCAGACATCCGCTATGTCGTCCACGCCGATCTGCCGAAATCGGTCGAGGCCTACTACCAGGAGATCGGCCGCGCAGGCCGCGACGGCGCGCCTGCCGAGACGCTAACCCTCTACGGCGCCGACGATATTCGCCTGCGCCGCGCCCAGATCGACGAGGGCACCGCACCGGAGGAGCGCAAGCGCGCCGATCATGCGCGCCTCAACGCCCTGTTGGGGCTGGCCGAGAGCCCAGTCTGTCGCCGGGTGCGCCTGCTCGAATACTTTGGCGAGACGCTGGCGGAGGCTTGTGGCAACTGCGATGTCTGTCTCGATCCACCACCGACCTTCGATGCCCAAGTCGCAGCACAAAAGGCGTTCTCAGCGGCGTTGCGCACGGGTGAGCGCTTTGGCGCAGGCCACTTGATTGACATCCTACGCGGTCAGGCGACGGACAAGGTCGTCGCGCGCGGGCACGACCAGCTGCCGACTTTCGGCGTGGGGCAGGAGTTCTCCAAGGGCGAGTGGTCGGTGATCTTTCGCCAGCTTCAGGGGCTTGATCTGCTGCGCCCTGATGCGGCGCGCCACGGCGCCCTCGCGCTGACCGAGGCGGCGCGCCCGATCCTGCGCGGTGAGGCCCCTTTGCGCCTGCGCCGCGATACGGTGGCGCGCATGGCCAAGACGGCGCGGCGTGCGCCTGCGGCGGCAGCGGTGGCTGTGGCCGAGGAGGATGCGCCGCTGTTGGCCGAGCTAAAGGCCCTCAGGCGCTCGCTCGCCGAGGCAGCGCGCGTGCCGGCCTATGTGATCTTTCCCGATCGCACGCTGATCGAGATGGTGGCGCGCAAGCCCGAGACGCTGGAGGCGCTGCGCGCTGTGCCCGGTGTCGGCGACAAAAAGCTGGAGCGCTATGGCGCCCGCTTCCTCGCGGTTCTAAGTGGTGAGCAAACCGCGTCATAGCAGCCCTGGAACTGCGCCCACGTGAGGGGAACCGGAGGCCAGGGGGCTGCCTTACAAGGCTGTGCGCAAACGCTGGCTACGCCAAAAGCCTGGCGCGGCTACCAGAGGGGCCGTTACTCGGCCGCGTCGGCCAGCGGCCCGATCCGTCCGCGGTTCGCACCGACATGGCCGCGGTGGAGGAGCAGGTGATCGGCCAGCACAGCCGCCATCATCGCCTCGCCGACGGGCACGGCACGGATGCCGACGCAAGGGTCATGGCGGCCCTTGGTAATAATGTCGGTCTCTTGGCCGGCGATATCGACGGTCTCACGCGCGCGCAGGATCGAGGAGGTCGGCTTGACGGCAAAACGCACCACCACGTCCTGGCCCGTCGAGATGCCGCCCAAGATGCCGCCGGCGTGGTTGGAGCCGAACATAGGACCCTCAGCCCCCATGCGGATCTCATCGGCATTGGCCTCGCCCGTGAGGGCTGCCGCGGCAAAGCCTTCGCCGATCTCGACGCCCTTGACGGCGTTGATGCTCATCATGGCGGCGGCCAGTTCGGCGTCGAGCTTGGCATAGATCGGCGCGCCAAGGCCTGCGGGCACGCCAGAGGCGCGGATCTCGATCACCGCGCCGACCGAGTTGCCGGATTTGCGCAAGCCGTCCAGGTCTTCGGCCCAGAGGGCGGCAGTAGCGGTATCGGGACACCAGAAGGGGTTGCGCTCGATCTCGGCGTCGTCCCATTGGCCACGCTCAACGGTGCGCGCGCCCATTTGCACCAGGGCGCCGGTGATGGTGAGGCCCGGCGCCAGATCGGCGAGCACCAGGCGGGCAATGCCACCAGCGGCGACCCGCGCGGCGGTCTCGCGCGCCGAAGAGCGCCCGCCGCCGCGATAATCGCGAATGCCGTATTTCAGCCAGTAGGTGTAATCGGCGTGGCCTGGGCGAAACTTCGCGGCGATATCGCCGTAGTCCTTGGAGCGCTGGTCGGTGTTTTGGATCGCCAGTTGGATCGGCGTGCCGGTGCTGAGCCCCTCGAAGACGCCTGAGAGGATCTCGACTTCATCCGCCTCGCGGCGCTGGGTGGTGTAGCGCGACTGCCCTGGTTTGCGCCGGTCGAGCCAGTGTTGGAGCGCCTCGGGCGTGATGGTGATGCCCGGCGGACAGCCGTCGACGGTGCAGCCAAGGGCCGGCCCGTGGCTCTCCCCCCAGGTGGTGATGCGAAACAGATGGCCGTAGGTATTGAAGGACATGGGGGCTGCTCGGCTGTTCTGGCGATGGGGGAGTATAGCAGGGTAGTGGCCACAAAAAACCCCGGCCCGAACGAGCGGACCGGGGTTGAGACCTAGGGGAGGCGGATCAGACGTCGCCGCGTTTGACCGGTGCCCAGATCTTCTTGTTGGTGAAGTAGAGCAGGACGGCCAGGATGATCAGCCAGACCAGGTTGCGAAAGCCGGCCTCCTTGCGCTCGACCATCTTGGGCTCGGCCGCCCACATCAGGAAGGCTGCGACGTCCTCGGCCTGTTGCTCCAAGGTCGCCTCGGGGGGCGTGTAGCTGTCGTCGGGGTCGTAGTCCTCATAGACGACATCATCGCCATAGAGCGGCGGCGCCATGTTGATGTAGCCGCCCGGGTAGATATCGTTGCCGTAGAGGTAGGCACTGCCGACCTCCTTGTCCTTGCCGTTGTAGCCCACGAGCAGCGAGTAGATGTACTCCGGCCCACCCATGCCGTTGAACAACTGGCTGAGGCCGGTACCGTAGGGCCCATGGAAGCCCGCGCGGGCCTTGGCGATCAGGCTGAAGTCCGGCGCCCCCATCATGTCGTTGGCGGGGAATTTGTCCGCTGGCACGCCGGGGCGGGTGTCACCCAGCATGGCATCGGGGCCGGTGTCGAGCACCTGATACTCGGCGGCGATGGCCTTGATCTGCTCTTCTGGCATGTTGGGGCCGTTTTCGTTACCGAGCTCGCGGAACGAGACGAACTTCATGCCGTGGCAGCCAGCGCAGATCTGGTGGTAGACCTGGAAGCCGCGCTGGAGCTGGTACTGATCGAAAGTCCCGAACGGTCCTTCGAAGGTGAAGTCGATGTCGGTGACTGGTCCACCGGCGCCGGCGGCATGGGCCAGGCCCCCGCTGAGCGGGAGCGTGACCAGGGCGGCGGCGAGGGTGGCGATGTGCTTGCGCATGGGAAGCTTCCCTCTCGCGTGTTTGGAGTTCACTCGGCAGCTCACTCGGCGGGGACGGCGTCGACGTTGCCGCCACCGCTCATTGCCGACTTGGCCTTGGCCTCTTTGAAGGCCGCCTCGATCGAGGTGGGCTCCTGCAGGGGCTTTTCGGTCAGGCCGAGCACCGGCAGCACCACCAGGAAGTAGGCGAACCAGTACGCGGTGCCGATCTGGCTGATGATGACGTAGATGCCCTCTGCCGGCATGGCACCAACCCACATCAGCACGAAGAAGTTCACGGCGAAGATCCAGAAGAACCACTTGAACTGGGGCCGGTAGGCGCCCGAGCGCACCCGCGACGTGTCGAGCCAGGGGGCCAGCGCCATCACCAGGATCGAGCCGACCATGGCGAGCACGCCGCCGAGCTTGGCATCGATGAACAGGATGTCGAAGGTGATCGCGCGCAGGATGGCGTAGAACGGCAGGAAGTACCATTCCGGCACGATGTGCGCGGGCGTGGCCAGCGGGTTGGCCTCGATGTAGTTGTCCGGGTGGCCCAGGTAGTTGGGCATGAAGAACACGAACAACACGAACAGGATCAGGAACACCACCAGGGCGTAGGCGTCCTTGATGGTGTAGAACGGGTGGAAGGGCACGGTGTCCTTCTTGGCCGTCTCCAGATCGTCGCGGCGCACTTCGACGCCGGTCGGGTTGTTGTTACCCGTGGTGTGGAAGGCCCAGATGTGGACCACGGTCAGGCCGAGGATGACGAACGGCAGCAGATAGTGCAGCGAGAAGAAGCGCGTCAGCAGCGGCTCATCGACCGAGAACCCGCCCCAGATCCAGACAACCAGCGGCTCACCGACCAGCGGCAGGGCCGAGAACAGGTTGGTGATCACGGTGGCGCCCCAGAACGACATCTGCCCCCAGGGCAGCACGTAGCCCATGAACGCGGTCGCCATCATGGCGAAGTAGATCAGGATGCCGATGATCCACGTCACTTCGCGCGGCGCCTTGTAGGATCCGTAGTAGAGCGAGCGGAAGATGTGGGCATAGACGGCGATGAAGAAGAACGAGGCGCCGTTCATGTGGATATAGCGCAGCAGCCAGCCGCCGTTCACATCACGCATGATGTGTTCGACCGAGGCAAAGGCTTGGTCGGTCGACGGGATGTAGTGCATGACCAGCGTGATGCCGGTGACGATCTGCACGATCAGGAAGACGGTCAGCATCACGCCCCAGATCCACATCCAGTTGAGGTTTTTGGGCGTGGGGAAGCGGGCGAAATCGACGGCCAGGCCGATGATCGGCAGGCGCACGTCCATCCATTTCTCGAAGCCGGAATTCGGCTTGTAGCGATCTTGGGGTATACCACCCATGGCATTGCTCCTCTGTTTTCCGGTTATCCGAGTTTAATGACAGTTTCGTCTAAGAACTCTGCCGGGGGCACTTCAAGGTTTTTCGGGGCCGGGCCTTTGCGAATGCGCCCGGCGATGTCGTAGTGCGAGCCGTGGCAGGGGCAGAACCAACCCTGGTAGTCCCCTGCGCCGTTGCCGAGCGGCACGCAGCCGAGGTGGGTGCAGACCCCGACCTGGACTAGCCACTTGCCGGCGTCGTCCAGCGTGCGTTGTGCGTCGGTTGCGGGATCGGGCAGCGTGCCGGCATCATCGGCGCGCGCGCGGGCGATCTCGTCTTCGGTACGGTGGCGGATGAACACCGGCTTGCCGCGCCACATGACGCGGATCTCGCTGCCCTCTGACACGCCGCCGACGTCAACCTCGATGCTAGCCAGCGCCAGCACGTCCGCCGAAGGGTTCATCTGGTCGATCAAGGGCCAGACGATGGCCCCCATGGTCACGGCACCGGCGGCCCCGGTGGCGATAAACAGAAAGTCGCGACGGCTTTCGTCTTCTGGACCTTCGCCGTGGGGCTGACCTTCGGTGCTAGTCTGAGACATGCGTCTCTCCCTATGGTTCTTGCAGGCCCGTCGACAGAGCGGCAGGCTCGGACGTATGGAGCGCTCTGTCGAGGCGCGTCGATCTTCTATTTAGTACCTGTGCCAACGGTTCCAGCCGACACACCGACGCAGCGTGGTACATCGTGTCGCAGGTACGTCGTTTTGTACTGATACAGTGCGTTGCGGGAAAGGGGGAGTCCTGAACAACGAAAATCTCCTGCACGATGTGGCAAACACGCCGGTGGCGCTGGCGCTCTACCAGCCGGACATGGCGGCTAACGTCGGGGCGATTCTGCGCCTGGGTGCGTGTCTTGGGGCGCCGGTTCATATCATCGAGCCCTGCGGCTTTGCGTTTAGCGCGCGCGCCTGGGCGCGCACGGCCATGGATTATGCCGCGCTCGCCACCATCCATCGCCACAGCAATTGGACGGGTTTCGAGACGGCGTGCACCGGGGCTGGAGCGCGGGTGGTGGCGCTGACGGCCCATGGTGCGTGCGGGCTTTGGGACTTTGCCTTTCGGCCCGGCGACCGGCTTCTGCTCGGGCGCGAGAGTGCTGGTTTGCCCGAAGCGATACGGGCGGGGGCGGCGGCGCGGCTGCGCATTCCGCTGGTGGCGGGGGCGCGCTCGCTCAACATTGCGGTGGCGGCGGCAATCGCCTTGGCCGAGGCCCAACGCCAGATCGCGGCACGCTGAGGCGGTTTCCTCCCCTGTCAGGCGTGTTCGGTGGAGGGACTTTGCGCCGCAACGATGAACTCGCGGTTACCATCGCCGCCGCAAATCGGGCTCTCGGTCACGCCTGCCACCGCCCAGCCTTGTGCGGCGAGGAATTCGGCGATGCTCTGGCAGACCGCGGCATGGACGCCTGGATCGCGCACCACGCCCCCCTTACCAACCAGCGCAGGCCCCGCCTCGAACTGCGGCTTGATCAGGGCGACGAGCCAGGCACCAGGGCGGGCCAGAGCCAGCGCGCCCGGCAGCGCCTTCTCCAGCGAGATAAACGACAGATCGGCCGTGATCCAATCGAGCGGGGGTAGCAGCCCGTCCGGCAGGGCGCGGGCGTTGAGGCGCTCGTGCACGATGACCCGCGGATCGGCGCGCAGGCGCGGGTGCAATTGGGCGTGCCCGACATCAAGGGCATGGACCCGTGCTGCCCCGCGCGCCAGCAACACCTCGCTAAAGCCGCCGGTGGAGGCGCCCAGATCAAGCGCCGTGCCCTGTGGCGTGAGGCTAAAGTGCGCCAAGCCATGGTCGAGCTTGAGCCCCGCGCGCGAGACCCAGGGGCAAGGGTCCTCGCCCACCTCGATGGGGGTGTCCTGGCCCACCCGCATGCCCGGCTTGGCCGCTGCCACGCCCGCCACCGTCACCGCCCCGGCCTCGATCAGCGCCTGGGCGCGCGCCCGGCTCGGCGCCAGTCCCAGATCGACTAGTCGGCGGTCGAGACGCTCAGCCGTCAAAGCCCCCGCGCCACGACACCGTAATTGGGATCGGCATCGAAGTGGACTGCGATCCAGCCGCTCTCGCGGCGATGGAGCACGACGCCCACATAGAGATAGCGCCCGTTGCCAAACAGCGCGATCAGGCGGCGCTCCCAGTTGCGCTCGCTCGGCAGGATGGTGACGCTCTCGCTCTCGAAAGGCTGGCCCTTGAAGGTGCGCGCCAGCAGCCCGGCAAGGCGGGTGCGCACATCCTCGGGATAGTCCGGCCCGGCCAGTACATCGCGCGCGGCCTCGTAATTGGCGGCAGCACCCGCTTCCGAGAGCGCGCGCAGCCACTCCTCGACCCGGCCATAACGCTCCTGCGCCGCCGTGGGCCAACTGGAGAGCAGCACCAGGGCCAGGGCTAGGGTGGTTGCGGACACCCTCATGCCCGGGCCGCCGCGTCTTCGAGGCCCAGCACCGAGAGCGCGCGCTCGACGATCTGGGCGGCGTTGAGCCCGGCGTGGTCGTACATGGCGGCGGGTTTGTCCTGATCGAGAAACACGTCAGGCAACACCATGGGGCGCACCTTGAGCCCGCTGTCGAGCACGCCTTCTTCAGCCAGGAGATGGAGCACATGCGAGCCAAAGCCGCCGATGGAGCCTTCCTCGACGGTGACCAGCGCTTCGTGCTCGCGGGCGAGCCGCAAGATCAACTCGCGGTCGAGCGGCTTGGCAAAGCGGGCATCGGCGACGGTGGTCGAGAGGCCGCGCGTCTCCAGTTCCTCGGCCGCCTTGAGGCACTCGCCAAGGCGGGTACCCAGGGCAAGGAGGGCAATCTTGGTGCCCTCGCGCACGATACGCCCCTTGCCGATCTCCAGCACCTGGCCGCGCTCGGGCATCTCGACGCCGACGCCCTCGCCGCGCGGAAAGCGGAATGCGATGGGGCCTGCGTCATAGGCGGCGGCGGTGGCGACCATGTGTTTGAGTTCGGCCTCGTCGGCTGCGGCCATCACCACGAACCCTGGCAGACAGCCGAGATAGGCCAGATCGAACGAACCGGCGTGGGTCTGGCCGTCGGCCCCCACCAGCCCCGCGCGGTCGAGGGCAAAGCGCACCGGCAGCCCCTGAATGGCGACGTCGTGGACGACTTGGTCGTAGCCGCGCTGGAGAAAGGTCGAATAGATCGCCACGAAGGGCTTCATGCCGCCCGCCGCCAGCCCCGCGCCGAAGGTGACGCCGTGCTGCTCGGCGATGCCCACGTCATAGGTGCGCTCGGGGTGGGCCTTTTGAAACACGTCCAGCCCGGTGCCCGACGGCATGGCCGCAGTGATGGCGCAGATCAGCGGATCGTCGTTGGCCTCCTCGATCAGCGCCTGGGCGAACACTTTTGTGTACGACGGCGCATTGGCCGGCGCCTTGGACTGCTTGCCGGTGATGACGTCGAACTTGGCGGTGGCGTGGCCCTTGTCCGCTGCGCCCTCTGCCGGCGCATAGCCCTTGCCCTTTTTGGTGATGGCGTGGATCAGAACGGGGCCGTCGGCGCGCTCCTTGACGGTGCGCAGTACCGGCAAAAGCTGGTGCATGTCGTGGCCGTCGAGCGGGCCGACATAGTCAAAGCCCATCTCCTCGAACAGCGTGCCGCCCACCGTGACGCCCTTGAACAGCGCCTCGGCACGGCTGGCGCTCTCGCGGAACACCTCGGGCATGAACTGGAGCATCTCCTTGGCGGCGGCTTTGAAGTCCTGGAGCGGCTTTTGCGCATAAAGCCGGGTCAGATAGGCCGACATGGCGCCGACGGGGGGCGCGATCGACATCTCATTATCGTTCAGGATCACCACCAGACGCCGCCCGAGGTGACCGGCGTTATTCAGAGCCTCATAGGCCATGCCCGCCGAGAGTGCGCCGTCGCCGATCACGGCAATGGCATCACCCACCTCACTGCGGCCCTGCTCACGCGCCTCGGCAAAACCGAGTGCCGCCGAGACCGAGGTCGAGGAATGGGCGGCGCCGAAGGGATCGTATTCGCTCTCGGCGCGCTTGGTGAAACCAGACAGCCCGCCGCCCATGCGCAGCGTGCGGATGCGGTCGCGCCGGCCCGTCAGGATCTTGTGCGGATAGCACTGGTGGCCCACGTCCCAGATCAGCTTGTCGGTAGGTGTGTCGAAGACGGCATGGATAGCCACGGTCAGCTCGACCACGCCCAGCCCCGCGCCGAGGTGGCCGCCGGTCTCCGAGACCGCCGAGATGGTCTCGGCGCGCAGCTCGCCCGCCAAGCGTTCCAATTGCGAATCGGAGAAGCCGCGCAGGTCTGCCGGTAGCTTGACGAGATCAAGCAGCGGCGTTTTAGGGCGGTCGGTCGCGCGGTCGGTCACTGGGCTCTCCTTGGGCGTCCCGCGGGTGGGCGGGCGAGGTCGGGACTCAGAACGGAATGTCGTCGGTTTCCGGCGTATCTGGGGCGGCGGGCGCTCGCGGGGAAGGGGCGGGCGCGCTCTTGGGGGTATTCTCGGGCACAAGCGCCACACCCTCGCCATCGGCGACGATGCGGCTGACTTCCAATTCGGCCGCCTTGAGGCGCGCCTCGCAGTGTTGGCGCAGCGCCGCCCCGCGTTTGTAGAGCGCAATCGAAGCCTCCAGCGCCACCTCGGCACCTTCGAGGCGGCTCACCACCTCTTCGAGCGCGGCCAGCGCCTCCTCGAAACTCATCGCCGCCACATCAGGCTGTCCGTCCATCTGAGCGTCCTCGGTCGTCATGGTGTCTCCCCCGCATGGGCGATCAGAACATCGAGATGGGCGCGCAGGCCCCCGACCAGCCCATCGAGATCGTAGCCGCCTTCGAGCGTGGAGACCACACGGCCCTCACAGACCCGGCTGGCCACACCGCAAAGGCGCTCGGTAATCCAGGCAAAGTCAGACTCCATCCAATTGAGATTGGCCAAGGGATCGTTGACATGGGCATCAAAGCCCGCCGAGATCATCAGAAGATCGGGCGCAAAGGCTTCCAGAGCAGGCAGAATATGGCCCTCATAGGCCGTGCGCATCGCCTTGCCGCCCGACATGGGCTCCAGCGGGCAGTTGACGATATTGCCCACCCCGGTCTCCTGCGCAGCCCCGGTGCCGGGAAAGAGCGGGGACTGGTGCGAAGAGGCAAAGAACACCCGCCCATCCTCGGCAAAGATGTCCTGGGTGCCGTTGCCGTGGTGGACATCGAAATCGACGATGGCGACTTTGGCCGCGCCCAGGCTGAGCGCATGGGCAGCCCCGATGGCGATGTTGTCGTAGAGGCAAAACCCCATGGCGCGCGCGCGCTCGGCGTGGTGGCCGCAGGGGCGCACGGCGCAAAACGCCGCCCTTCGGTGCCCGCCCATCACCGCCTCGACCGCAGCCACCGAGGCGCCCGCGGCATGGGCTGCGGCCTCCAGCGAGCCGGGGCTCATGTGGGTGTCGGCATCGAGGCTGACCAGGCCGGTCTCGGGCGCTTGGGCGGCGATCTCGGCCAGGTAGGCTGGCGCATGGGCGCGGGCCAGTTGTTCGTGGGTCGCCGCGGGCGCCTCCATGCGCGGCAGGGCGTCGTAGGGCGCGCTGTCGAGCAGACGCCCGATGGCCTCGATGCGCGCGACGCGCTCGGGATGGCCGGTGGGCGTGATGTGGCGATGGCTTGAGGGGTGGGTTAGGATCAGCACGGGCATGGGGAACAGTTTATCGCCCGCCATGGGACACGGCAATCGCGACCGGCCCGCACACGGACATTCAGCCACGGGCATTGGGCGGGCCTGTCAAGGTGTCGCAGCGGCTGGTGGGGTCGCTGGCCGAGATGCGCCTCTTGGCTGTGTTGTTTTGCGTATAGTACTCTTATGGTTGAGATAGATGCCTCTAAAGCTGCGTTATGATAGTGTGGAGCAATTTTAGAGCGATGTAAAAATCCCAAAACTGAACGTATCCTCTGCCACACCTGCCCAATTTGTCGGCATTGTTGCAGTGTGCGAAAAGTTTTTTGTTTAATTTCTTGTGGATTTTGCGCATGATCCTCCCGGGGAGGCCGAGGGTTCACTTGTCATGATCCAAAGTCTATGCCTTTACGACCGTGTATCGCTTGGCGCTGCACGGGGGCTGCACTGCGCGCGCGGCTAAGGCGGCTGGCTTGCCTGAATACCCTATCCCGATGGGTGACCATCTGGGCGGGGCGCCTGGACGAAAAGGTGCGTGGTGCGTGTGGTTGGCCTGCCGAGTATGCAGGAGCACGAGGAGGCGATCGTAGGTTTTACCCGGAATGCTCCCGGGTGTCCGGCTGGCGAGATAGCGCTTGCGGTGGGAGCGTTGGGGATCGATCGAACGGGTAGTTTGCGGCGTCGGCGGTGAGGCTGGCGCGCTGTCCTGGAGGGCGGGGTCCTGGGTTGGGTGGGACTGTAGACGGCCTGTCGAACCCTCTCTCACTGCTCTGCCACGAAACCGTTAGTGCCGTTGTCGTTCTCTAACAATAGTCGCGAGGCCAACTCGCGCAACCAACACCGGCCCCTTGTGCCGAATCGACGCGATTGAACGCTACACGAATGGAGAGCTTGTACATGAAGAAACTACTAACCTCAGCAATGGCCCTTGCCGCCGTTGCCTACGCCGGGGGCGCCGACGCTCTCGTCGTCGTGACCATCGAAGACACGCGCGGTGCGCCAGTGGATCCGACCGTCACCGTCATCGATGGCGGGGCGGGCGATCTGTCCATTTTGTCAGGGCAAGTCATCAGCAATCAGGTCAACTTCGGTGGCTTCGACGCCGTCTCGATCACGGCGGAGGGTTTTGACTTTTTCAACGAGCCTGACCAGACCAGCCGCAAGATCGTCACCACACCGACAGGTGGTATCGACTCCAACGTCACCATCACCATCCTCGAAGAAGACATCACCACCACGCCCAACTCCGGTGTTGCGCGTTTCTTCTCTGATCTGGCTGCCTTCCCCGACACCGCCGGCTCAAGCTTTGCCGCCGAGACCTTCGTCGATACCGACGGCACCGCCGGGCCCAATGGCTTCACCAGCCTCGACAGCATCTTAGGCATCAATACCAATGTGGACGTGCTCTCGCAGATCACCACGGTGCTGCCCATCGGTGCGTCGTTCACGTTGCAAACCGTGATTAACATCAGTCACGGCGCCTTTGGGCCCAATGCCAACACCGAGGTCTTCACCCGCATCGAAGCCCAGCCGATCCCGCTGCCGGCCTCGGCTTGGATGTTGCTCTCGGCCATGGGCGGTATTGGCTTCTTGTCCTACCGCAACCGCCGCGCGGCTGGCTGAACGCTGCTTGAACCGCGGCTTTTGCCCTGTCTTGAGGCCGTCCCTGCGTGGGGCGGCCTTTTCCGTTCATGCCACAGAGCCCTGTGAGTGCGCCGCGCCGCTATAGCATTTTGCGCAAACACTGGTTCGCGTGAAATGCTACAAGCCTTTGTTTTGTCGCGATTTCCTGGTCAGTCGGTGTTTCCACCTCCCTTGAAATCGCTCTAGGGCTGGACGATCTGCGCCGTGGCGGCAATCGGTTGGCCCTCGACGGCGAAGGTCGAATGATCGTTGGCGTTGAGCGTGACGCGGATCTCATGGGGCCCTGGCAGGAAATCGGGCAGGTGGTAGTGGTGGCCGTAGAGCCGGCCTAGTTTCTCGCCGTTGACATAGACGTGGGCGTGGCCCTGGTTCAGCGCCACGGGGCCGTTGATCGCCTCGGGGGCAAAGGTGAAGTTCTGGGTCTCCAGCCGCAGATTCCAGCCGGTCATGGCGTCTTTGGTGATGGCAATGGCCACTTCGGGCGCACCCTCGGGGACCACTTCGAGGTTTCTGTGGGCCATCATGGCGTGATGGCGGTGGGCCTCGTCGACAATCTGCGTCTCCACAGCGCCTGCCACAAGCGCCGGGCGCTGGGGCAACACCAGCGGCGCCAGTGCCATGCCAAGCAAAACCGCAGCCACGGTCCAATAGACGACATAGGCAAGCCCGATTTCACTGAGATTGAGGGTGCGCGCGCGCAGGGTGTCTAACATCGGATCTACTCCATCGGGAGGGGATGGGCGAGAGGGGGCGGGGCGCGTCGGCGCCCCTGCTGGATCACTCAGCCGCCACGGTGGTGCGTCGGGCGCCAAAGCGCGGCGCGCTCATCTTGAGGCGTTGGCCGTAGCCGAGCAGTAGCAAAATCGCGGCGGTGGCGATCACCGGCATGTGGCCGACCAGTTCGATCAGGGCGTTTTCGTTTTCGGCCTGGATCAAGAACACCACGTTGGAGAGCAGCATGAAGGCCGAAATCACCAGCATATTGAGCCGCGTGACCACGCCGAGCACCATGATGATGCCAAAGATCACCTCCATCGCCCCAGCCGAGAGGACAAACAGCTGATCGGTATACCACTCAAAGCCGAGGCCGGGCATGAAGTTCCAGCCGTACTCGGCGATAAAGGCCTGGCCGAGGACAGCGCCGACGATCTTCTCGAAGATGCCGAGGGTGATCAGGGCGAGCCCGGTGAAAATGCGCAGCATGTCCACCGAATAGGGCTTGAGCCGGGCGCGCCAGGTTTCGTTGGGCACGTGATTGCAAAACAGGAATACGGCGATACCGACCACATTGACATATTCAAAGGCCGGAATGAGGCCGAACTTGACCACCGTGCCAAGAAACAGCAGCACGATCAGGAT
>JBCDHK010000064.1:0-13534 GCA_038750185.1 Pseudomonadota bacterium | reverse complement strand
GGCTTTGCCCGCGCCCTCGACGTCCTACGCACCCACTGCGAGCCGGCACGCCCGGTGATCCTGGCCCGCGCAGTCTCGACGCCCGAGGAGCGTCTCGATGTGCGTCTTCTCGCCGACACCGAACCCGAGATGGCCGATATGCGCACCGTGGTGCTGATCGGCTCCAGCCAGACCCGCATTGTCGCCCACGCACGCGGCGTCCACGTCTACACGCCGAGGGGGGTGGGACCGTGAGCGAGCCAATCGAGCACAGCCTCGGGGCTGGTGAGTTCGGTGCGTTGGGGGGCTGGGGGACGGTCGATCAGCACGACATCGCGCTGGAGCGCCCGTGCGGCGGCGAGTTTGGCTGCGGCCCCGGTGCCGCCGGCATTCTTAGCGACAACCGTCTCTATTTCATGCGTTTGCAACAATCTTGTATCGCCTACTACATCGAACGGCCCCCGCGCCACGATCACGGTGTGCTTGGGAAGCGGCGGCGCAACCGTGGGCGGGTCGACCAAGCGCAGCAAGTAGTGGTGTTGCGGCTCAGCGGCAAAGGCTGCGAGGTGCAGGCGCCCGAGCGCCAGCATCACCCGGCGCGAGGGCCCAGACAGGGCCGCGACGGCGGTTGGAATATCCTCGACACACTGCCAGCGGTCTCCCGCAACGGGGCTCCACGGCGGGCGCACCAGCGCGGCCAGGGGCACACCCGCGGCCTTGGCAGCGGCCACGGCATTGGCGCTGATCTGGGCGGCAAAGGGGTGGGTGGCATCGATCAGATGACTGATGCGCTGCTCGCTGAGGTAGCGCGCAAGCCCGGCCACACCGCCAAAGCCCCCGATGCGCACAGCCAGCGGCTGCGCTTTGGGAGAGGCTGTGCGCCCGGCATAGGACAGCGTGGCCGCGAGGCCCTTTGCCGCCACGATCTTGGCCAACGCACTGGCTTCGCTCGTGCCGCCCAGGATCAAGAGGTTGGCGCGCATGTCGGCTAGGCCCTGGCTCACGTTCGTCGGTCTTGGCGAAGATGGCGTGCGGGGGCTGCCCAAGGCAAGCCTCGACGCGCTGGCCGCAGCCGAGGTGATCGCCGGCGCGCCGCGCCATCTGGCGCTTGTGCCCGAGTTCGCCGCTGAGCGCCTGGTCTGGCCAGTGCCGTTTGTGGACGGCATCCCGGCGCTGCTGCGCCTGCGCGGACGCCAGGTGGCCATGCTAGTCTCGGGCGATCCTTTCTGGCATGGCGCGGGCACGGTGCTCTCGCGCCATCTGGCGCTGGGTGAGTGGCATGCCCTGCCGGCTCCCTCGACATTTTCGCTGGCTGCGGCGGCGCTTGGCTGGGCGGTGGAGACGACGCTTTGTCTTGGACTGCACGCGGCGCCCTTTGCCCGACTTCGGCCTTCACTGGCGCCGGGTGTGCGGGCTCTGGTGCTGGTGCGAGACGGAGAGGCCGTGGGCAAGCTCGCAGAATGGCTGACTGTAGAAGGCTTTGGCTCAACGCAAATGCATGTACTTGAGGCTTTAGGCGGGCCACGCCAGCGCCAGCGCCAGCGCCTTGCTGTCGCCGATGCGTTGGACTTTACCGACATCGCCCATCCGGTCGCCGTCGGGCTTGAGGTGGCGGGCGAGGGTGCCACCGTGCCACTCGTCAGCGGTCGCCCCGACACGCTGTTTGCGCATGACGGCCAGTTGACTAAACGCCCAGTCCGCGCGCTGACCCTCTCGGCGCTGGCACCGCGGCCCTTCGAGCGGCTCTGGGACATTGGCGCGGGCGCGGGCTCCATAGCGATCGAGTGGCTGCTGGCGCATGCCTCCACCGAGGCCGATGCCATTGAGGCCAACCCAACCCGTGCCGCACGGTTGCAAGCCAACGCCCAACGCCTTGGTGCGGACCGATTGCATCTGGTTCAAGCCCGTGCGCCAGAGGGGCTGGACGCGCTGGCGCGCCCGGATGCGGTGTTCATCGGGGGTGGGTTGTCGGAGACGCTGCTGACACGGCTCTGGGCGTTGCTACCGGCGGGCTGCCGTATCGTTGCAAATGCTGTCACTTTGGAGGCGGAGGCGCTGCTCGCCCAGTGGCACCAGAGCGAGGGCGGCAACCTCCTGCGCATCGAGTTGGCCGAAGCCCAGCCCCTTGGCAGCCGCCGCGGCTGGCAGGCGCGCTATCCGGTGGTGCAGTGGAGCGTGACCCGATGATTGCGGCAGGCTTTGGTTTTCGCACTGCCGCCACGCCCGAAAGCCTGGCCGATGCGCTGCACCAGGCAGCGGCAGGGCGTAGGGTCGCGCTTTTGGCAGTGCCAGCCGACAAAGCCCACGCCGCCTGCCTGCAAAGCTTGGCCCGGCGCCTGCGCTTGGCCGTGATCGCCATACCCCAAGCAACCCTTGCCAGCGCGACAACGCTCACCCCAGCCCCACGCGCTGCCAATCCGGTACGCGGACAGGGCAGTCCCGCCGAAGCAGCCGCCCTCGCCGCTGCAGGCCCAGGGGCGCGCCTTCTCGGACCGCGTGCCGTCTCGGCGGACCGCCTCGCCACCTGCGCCCTGGCTGAGAGCGCCGCCCCAGCCATGGAGGCCCCATGACCGTCCACTTCATCGGCGCAGGCCCCGGTGCGCCCGATCTGCTGACACTGCGCGGGCGCGACCTGATCGCGCGCTGTCCGGTGTGCCTTTATGCCGGGTCGCTGATCCCCAAGGCGGTACTGGCGCACTGCCCGGATGGTGCGCGGATCGTCAACACGGCCCCGCTCGATCTGGATGCAATTGTCGATGAGTGTGTCCGCGCCCACGGTGCAGGACAGGACATCGCGCGCCTGCACTCGGGCGATCTGTCGATCTGGTCGGCCATGGGCGAGCAGTTGCGCCGGCTGCGCGCTGCGGGCATTCCGTTCGAGATCACGCCGGGGGTGCCCTCGTTTGCCGCCGCTGCAGCACGGCTTGGCACCGAGCTTACCTTGCCAGGACTTGCCCAATCGGTGGTGCTGACACGTACCCCAGGGCGTGCCTCGGCCATGCCAGAGGGTGAGCGCCTCGATGCATTTGCCGTCACCGGCGCTACCCTGGCGATCCATCTCTCGATCCAGAACCTTACCCAAGTGATCGCGGATCTGACACCACACTACGGCCCGGACTGTCCCGCCGCCGTTGTCTACCGCGCCACTTGGCCCGACGAGCGCATCCTGCGCGCGCCTCTTGCCAGGCTGGAGGCGGCGCTGGCGGGCGAGGCGATCGAACGCACGGCGCTCATTCTCGTCGGACCCGCGCTTGGCGCCAAAGGCTTTGACGACAGCCGTCTCTATGCGGCCGACTACGAGCGCCGCTACCGTCCGCTGCGTGCCGAGGGAGGGCGCGATGGTTAAAGGCCTGCTGATCTCGGCGCCCTCTTCGGGCTCGGGCAAGACCACGGTGATGCTGGGGCTGTTGCGTGCCCTGGCCGAGACCGGCCTTGCCGTGCAGCCCTTCAAGAGCGGGCCCGACTACATCGACCCCGCCTTCCACCGCGCCGCTGCTGGGCGCGCCTCGTACAACCTCGACACCTGGGCCATGGATGCCGCGCTGCTCTCCACCATCGCCGCTGAGGCCCAGGGGGCCGATCTGGTGCTCGCGGAAGGCTCCATGGGCCTCTACGACGGCGTGGCCAAGGCGGGCGCGACCGGGCGCGGCTCTAGCGCCGAACTGGCAGAGCGCATGGGCTGGCCGGTGGTGCTCGTGCTCGATGCCGGGGGGCAGGCGCAATCGGCAGCGGCAGCGGCGGTGGGTTTTCGGGCCTATCGCCCCGAACTGCCGTTTGCCGGGGTGATCGTCAATCGCTTAGCGAGCCCACGCCACGAGCGTCTGGTGCGCCTTGGTTTCGAGGGCACCGGCATTGCCGTGTTGGGCGCCCTGCCCCGGCGCGGCGATCTCGCGTTGCCCGAGCGCCATCTCGGACTGGTTCAGGCGCGCGAGCACCCCGATCTGGAGACGGCCATCGCCACCTATGCAGCCTTCCTGCGCGAGCATGTCGATCTGGCAGCGATCCGCGACGCAGCGGCAGGAGCGGCTTTGCCGGCGGCCCATGCCCTGCCCCCGCCCCCGGCCCAACGCATCGCGCTGGCCCAGGATGCGGCCTTCTCCTTTGCCTATCCCCATCTCGTCGAGGGCTGGCGCTCGGCAGGGGCCGAGATCGTGCCCTTCTCGCCCCTGGCCGATGAGGCACCCGATCCAAGGGCCGATCTGGTCTGGCTGCCGGGGGGCTATCCGGAGTTGCACGCTGGGCGTCTTGCCGCCGCGACGCGCTTTCGCGCGGGGCTGCGCGCCCATGCCAAGACCCGCTCGGTCCACGGCGAGTGCGGCGGCTACATGGCGCTCGGTGAGACGCTGATCGACAAGGACGGCACCCCCCACGCCATGGCGGGGCTGTTGGGCCTTGTCACCAGCTACCACAAGCGCCGCTTTCACCTGGGCTATCGCCGGGCCGAGCTGCTGGCGCCCCTGCCCGGGTTTGCCCCTGGGACGGCGCTGGCTGGGCATGAGTTTCACTACTCCAGCGTGATTGAGCAGCCCGATGCACCGCTGGCGCATGTCAGCGATGCCGAGGGCAAGACGGTGCCCGAGACCGGCTCGCACCGCGGCCACGTCAGCGGCACCTTCTTTCACCTGATCGCCGAGGCGCGGTCGTGAGCGGGTTTGTCAGTTTCGTCGGCTCCGGGCCGGGCGATCCGGAACTGCTCACTGTTAAGGCGGTCGACCGCCTTGCGCGCGCCGATGCGGTGTTGTTCGACGATCTTTCCTCCGGCCCGATCCTGCGCCATGCCCGACGCGGGGCCGATCTGGTGGGCGTGGGCAAGCGCGCCGGGCGGCCCTCGCCCAAGCAAGGCCATGTCAGCCGTCTCTTGGTCGATTACGCCGCCACGGGTGCGCGGGTGGTGCGGCTCAAATCCGGCGATCCGGGGCTGTTCGGGCGCCTTGAAGAAGAGATCGTGGCGCTGCGCGGGGCGGGTATCGGCTTTGAGATCGTGCCGGGCGTCACCTCGGCTACGGCGGCGGCGGCGGCGGCGATGATGCCTTTGACGCGGCGTCTCAGTGCGCGGCGGGTGCAGTTCGTCACCGGGCATGACGTTGCCGGGGGCTTGCCGGAGGATCTCGATCTGGTGGCACTTACAGATGCAAACGCAACTACTGTGGTGTTCATGCCCCAACGTACCTTCCCGGTGCTGGCCGCGCGGCTGATCGAGGCCGGACTGCCAGCCGACACCCCTGCCCTGCTGGCTGAAAACGTCAGCCTGCCCGATCAGCACTTGCTGCGCCTGCCCCTGGCGGCACTGGCCGAGCGGTTGTCGGGTACTGTCTCGCCGCTGCCGGCGCTGATCGTCTACGGGCCGCTGGCCGAGACGGACGAGCCCTGACGCCCCTCATGCAGCCAACCGGCCCGCTCGATCTGTTCCTTGCCGCCCCGCCGGGCCTCGAAAGCGCGCTGCTGGCTGAGGCGCGCGCGCTGGAGCTCGACGGGTGTGCGGCGGTGGCTGGGGGGGTGCGCGCCACGGGCGATTGGGGCGAGGTCTGGCGCGCCAATCTCCACTTGCGTGGGGCGGGGCGGGTGTTGGTGCGTTTTGCCGAATTCCGCGCCGTGCATCTGGCTCAACTCGACAAGCGTGCGCGCCGTCTTGCCTGGAGTAGCGTGTTGCGAGCCGATGTGGCGGTGCGCGTCGAGGCCACGTCCAAGCGCTCGCGCATCTATCATGCTGGTGCTGCTGCCGAGCGCATCGCACGCGCGATCCGCGAGGAACTGGGGGCGCCGGCGCAAAGCGGCGCCAAGGCGGGCGCTGGTGAGGAGGCGGTGCGCGTGCTGGTCCGTCTCGAAGACGATCTCTGCACGATCAGCCTCGACACCTCGGGCGAGCCGCTCCACCGGCGTGGCCACAAGCTGGCCGTGGCCAAGGCGCCGCTGCGCGAGACGCTGGCCGCGCTTCTACTGCGCCAACTCGGCTATGACGGGCGCGAGAGCGTGCTCGATCCCATGTGCGGCTCGGGCACGCTGGTACTCGAAGCGGCTGAGATCGCTTTGGGGCTGGCCCCGGGGCGCACGCGCGCCTTTGCCTTTGAGCGCCTAGCGGGTTTTGAGGCGGCTACGTGGCAGGCGATGCGCAGCGCGCACGAGACAGCCCCCGCCCCACCGCATTGCTACGGCTTTGACCGCGACGCAGGCGCCATCGAGGCCAGCCGTGCCAATGCCGCACGCGCTGGTGTCGAGGGCTATGCGCAGTTTGCGCGCCAGAGCATCACCGATCTGATGCCCCCCGAGGGTGCGCGCCCTGGACTGATCGTCGTCAACCCGCCCTATGGTGCGCGCATTGGCGACAAGGGCCGTCTGCGGGCGCTTTACGCCAGCTTCGGGCGCGTCGTGGCCGAGCGCTTTTCGGGCTGGCGCGTGGGGCTCGTCACCAGCGAGGGCGATCTGGCGCGGGCGTGCGGTTTGCCGTTTGCGCCACCGGGGCCACCGGTGCCCCATGGCAGCTTGCGGATCCGGCTCTATCGCACTGCAGTCCTGCCCTGAGCACAGGCCCCGCCTGCCATGCCCGCTCTGCGAAGGGCGATTTCACCAAACGGCCCTTTGCGCGCCTGTCCCCACGTTTTCCCAGTTGACCCGCCAAGCCGCGTCGCTAACGTGGGAATACCGCAACGCCGGTTCGACAGGGAAACCATCACAATACTGACGGGTAAACCGTCACGAGGGGTGCCAGCGTGCACCCCTTTCCCATTCTGTGATTTGTCATATCGCACTTTGCGCTTTATCCGGCAGTTGATCCGCGCGCGCTGGCTTGGCATGAGATGACTGAAACGAAAAACGGGCGCCTTCTGCCGCCATCATAGACAAAGCCACCTGCCAGCGCACCGCCATCGAAGGTTTTCCGCCATGAGATATCCCCTCGCCCTGCTCGCTGCTGCCCTGCTGAGCAGCCTTGCCCCCGAGAGCGCCACCGCCCAGACCCGCGCGCAGCAGGTGGTCAAATCCACCAACGGCGCCTGGAACGTGGTCTGCGTCGAGGGGCGCGACGACACTTGCGCCATGCAGCAGATCGGCAAAGGCCCCAACGGCAATGATGCGCTGCTGGTCAATATCCAATCGACCAAGAACCGCCCCAACAATCCGGGCAACATTCCCGCCATCATCGAGATCCTGACCCCGCTCGGCGTAGCGCTGGAGGCGGGGGTGCGCTTGCAGATCGACGGCGGTGATGAGCGCGGCGCCTCTTATCGGGTGTGCACGCAGCAGGGCTGTCTGGTGCAGTCGCCCCTCGACGATGCTCTGCTCAACGCCATGAAGCGCGGCAGCACGGCCCGCGTGACCATCGTCGGCGTACGCCAGGGCCAGCAGCCCGAGACCATCGCGGTGAGCATCTCGCTCAGCGGCTTTACGCGCAGCTTTGGCGAGATCGACTGATCGCGCCGCGTCTCAGTCGCTCAGCCGCGTCTTAGACCAACTTGCAGTAACCACCCACCACCCCGCGCCCCCGCCCAACCCCCTGGAAATACCCTGGAACGGGGGTTGCGCGGGGTGGTGGGTGGGTTGCCCGCAGTGCAACTTGGTATTAGTCGGGCGCGCGAAACGCCAGCACGGCATTGAGCCCGCCAAAGGCGAAGGCGTTGGAGAGGGCGGCGCGTACCTGGGTTTGGCGTGGCGTGTTGGGCACCACATCGAGGCCGATCTCCGGATCGGGCTCGGCATGGCCCACAGTGGGTGCGACCGTGCCCTCGAAAGCCAGGAGCACCGCCGCAGCCTCCAGAGCGCCCGCAGCGCCGATGGCGTGGCCGTGCATCGACTTGGTCGAGGACACCAGCACGCGGTCGGCCTGGGCGCCCAGCACGTTGCGGATGGCCGCTGCTTCGGTGCGGTCGTTGATCGCGGTGGCGGTGCCGTGGGCGTTGATGTAGTCGATCTCGCCTGGATCGAGGCGCGCATCGGCCAGGGCCGCAGCGATCGCTCCGGCAGCGCCTTCGAGGGCGGGAACGACGATATCGCCTGCATCGGCGCTCATGCCCACCCCTGCGATTTCGCCCAAGATCGGGGCGCCGCGCGCCAGGGCCGCCGTGCGGTCTTCGAGCACCAGGATCGCCGCGCCCTCGCCCAAGACCATGCCGTTGCGGTTTTTCGAGAACGGGCGGCAGCCGTCCTTGGACATCACGCGCAGGCCCTCCCAGGCTTTGATGCCGCCAAAGCAAAGGAGCGCCTCGGCACCACCCGTCACCGCGGCCTGGCACACCCCTGCGCGCACCAGTTGAAACGCCTGCCCGATGGCATGGTTGGAGGAGGCGCAGGCGGTGGAGACCGACCAAGCAGGCCCGCGCAGCCCATGCTTCATCGAGACCTGCGAGACCGGCGCATTGGCCATCAGACGCGGCACGACGAAGGGGTGGACGCGGTTCTTACCCTCGCCGTAGACGGCCTGATAGTTGGCATCCAGGGTCTGCAAGCCGCCCATGGCGGTGGCGATCACGGTGGCGGTCTGCCCAGCCAGGGGGGCAAAATCGATGCCGGACTGGACGATGGCTTCGTCGGCGGCAACCAGCGCCATCTGGGTGACGCGGTCGTAAAAGGCCAGTTGCTGGCGCTCGAAACGGCCTTCGGGCGAGAATTCCTTGGCCTCGGCGCCGATGCGCACGCTCAGGCGCTCCAGGTGCTCGGGCGGCAGTAGTTTGAGCGGGCCGATGGCACAGCGCCCCTCCCGCAGCCCCGCATAATGCGCCTCGCGCCCCACGCCGAGCGCCGAGACCACGCCAAGCCCCGTCACCACGACACGGCGCACACCGGCCTCGCTCACGCGCGGGCTTTCTCTTGGACCAGCCGCTCGACCCCGGCGACAATGGCGGCGAAGGTGGAGATGTCGAAGTCGGATTCGGAGGGGTCGTTGGCGTTGTAGGGGATCGAGATGTCGAAGGCCTCCTCGATGCCAAACACCACCTCGACCAGCGCGAGGCTGTCGAGGCCCAGATCATCGGGCGTGGTATCGGGGCCAATCTCGCTTGGTTCGATCAGGGCCTGCTCGGCGATGATCTGGGCGATGGTCTGGGCCACTTGGTCGCTCATCGGCTTCCCTTTCAACGGACGCCTTCCCTTAGCAAGAGACACCGGCGCGTTACAGCCCTAGCCGCTTGCGCACCTCGCTTAGCTGGCGCAGGGCTTCGGGCAGGCGCTTGATGGCGGCGAACTGGCGCGCCACATCGCCCCGCGGCCCGGCGGGCACACCGAGCATCACCGAGCGGGGGGGAACGTTGGCGCCGACGAGCGAGCCGCCGGCGATGAGGGTGTCTGCGCCGATGCTGAGGTTGTCGGCCACGCCCACTTTGCCGCCGAGCACGACGCGGTCTCCCACGCGGATCGAGCCGGCCAGCCCGACATGGCCGCAGATCAGGCATGTGCTGCCGATCTGGCAGTTGTGGCCGATCTGCACCAGATTGTCGATCTTGGTGGCTGTGCCGATGCGCGTCGGCGCGATGGTGCCGGCGTCGATGCACGCGCTCGCGCCGATCTCCACATCATCGCCGATTTCGACCGAGCCCAGCGAATGGATACGCACCAGCGCATCGTTGCGCCCGCCCTCGCCGCGGGTGCCTTGGCCTTTGGCGGCCTCGACCGAGCCGCGCTCGGGTGTGACGAAGGAGAAGCCATCGGCACCGATCACCGCATTGGGGTGGAGGATGGCGCGCGCGCCGATTCTCACCCGCGCGCCGATGCGCACGCCGGGGTGGATCAGGGCTTCGGGGCCGATCTCGGCGCTGTGGCCGATGCTGGCGTGGCCCAGGATGCGCGAGCCCGCGCCGATCCGGGCACCGGCAGCGACGGTGGTGAAGGGGCCGATGGCCACACCCTCACCGATCACGGCGTCGGGGGCGACATCGGCCAAGGGCGAGATGCCGGGCGCGGGCTGGGGGGTGTCGTCGAAGACTTGCGTAATGGCGGCCAGCCCCATGCGCCCGCGCGGCGCAAACAGGGCCACCTCAAGCCCAAGCGCGCGCCAGTCTGCGCCTTGCCAGAGCACGGCTGCGCGGGCGGAGGAGGTGGTGAGTGCGTCGCCGTAGTGCGGGCTCAACGCCATGGCTAGGTCGCTGGGGCCTGCCGATCCGGGCTCTGCAGCGCGCTGGACGGCAATGGCGGTATTGCCCTCGGCGAGGAGGCCGGTCCGGCGGGCGATCTCGTCGATGCGGTACATGGGGGTGCGCGGGGAGCTCGGTCTTGGATTGGCGTGTTCTAGCCCCCGGGGGCGGGTGGGCGCAAGGGCATCGCACACCGCCCGTGCCAGCCCCCCCGCCGGATCAGCCCTCGGGCAGCGCCACCCTGGCTTGTGACAGTGCTTTGGCGACCAATGCGTCGCGACCGTAGATATCGCTACGGAACTGATCGCGCCCATCGCCGTCGATCCAAGCGGTGCGGTAGGTCAGGTGGACGGGCACGTGGGTCTCCAGATTGACGTAGCGCTCGCGCCCGCGCTTGAGCCAGCGTGAGAAGCTTCCCTCGGGATCGGCGGTTTGGGCGGCGAGCAGGGCGTGGGCGAAGGCGTAGGGCTCCTGGACCCGCACGCAGCCGTGGCTGTGGGCGCGCATATCGCGGCCGAACAGTTTTTTGGCGGGCGTGTCGTGCAGATAGATGGCGTGGTCGTTGGGGAACATGAACTTGACCCGGCCCAGCGCATTACCTGGCCCTGGCGCCTGCGAGATGCTGCCTGGGAAGTTGCTGCGCCCGACGTTGTTCCAATCGACCGACCAGGGCGAGCGCCCGCCCGAGAGGCGCATGTTCTTGCGCGCCAGATAGCCGGGATCGCGGCGCAGTTTGGGTAGGATCTCGTTGACGGCGATGGAGGTGGGCACATACCAGGTCGGGTTGATGACCATGTGCTCCATTTCGTCGGAGAACTCGGGCGTGGCGTGCTTGGGCTTGCCGACTACGACGCGCGAGGTGAAGATTTCGCGGTCGTTCTCGACCAGCGCCATGCGGTAGCCAGCCAGATTGACCATGACGTGGCGGCGTCCGAGCGGTTTGTTGAGCCAGCGCAGCCGCTCCAGATTGACGGCGATTTTGCGCGCGCGGAAGGCGGCGGAGTGGTTGAGGGCCTCCAGTGTCGCGGGGCCGACGACGCCGTCTTCGTTGAGGCCGTGGCGGGCTTGGAAGCGCTTGACGGCGGCGACCAGTTCGGGGCTGTAGCTGCGCGGATCGGTCGTGCTGCGCGGGGCGACGTCGACGACGATGTCGTTGGCGGCGACCACGACGGGGATGTCGCTGGCGCCCAGGCGATAGTCGCTCGCCCCGGAGGACGCTGTGCCGGGGGCGAGATCGCCCATGGCGCCAAGGCGCGCACGCAGGGCTGCCACGCGCTCAGAGCGCGCGCCCGGGCGCAAGGTTGCGCCGCCTGGGATCGGTGTGCCCCAGGCTTGGCCTTGGGTGGCGAGGGCGCGGAATTCGGCCAGACGCGCCTTGAGCGCAGCGTATTCGGGGTGGCGCGGGGCGAGGGTTGCCAGAAAAGCCACCGGATCGCGCGCCTCGGCCAGGCCGGAGAGCAGGGCTGCTGCATCGGGGCGTGGCGGCTCGACCATGATGTTGGGGTCGATGTCGCGCGGCTCCAGCAGGCCGGAGGTCAGATCGCGGGCATAGGCGAGAAACGCCTGATCGAGGGCGCGCGCGAGACCGGGATCGGCGGTGGGTGTGGCTAAGCGGCGGGCCAAGGCCTCGGCGCCATACCGGGAGGCGGGTAAGGCGTGGGTGTGAGCTTGGGAGAGCGCGTCCAGCAGGGCTTTGGCGTGGGGGCTCGGCTGGCCTTCGGGGGTCAGCCAGCGCGGCGTGGCCTGTGGGATGGCGCTGGAGACAGCGGGCGGTGTGCTCTTGGGCGCGGCTGCGGGATCCACGGCGGGGTCCACTGCAGGATTGGCGGCGGGATTGGCGGCGGGCACCACCTCGGGGCCGATGACGCGCACGACGACGGGCGCGTTGCCCAGATCGCCAAAAGCGCCGGTTTCGGCTTCGCCGGTGGCTAGAGCCGGTCCGGCGGCTGCGAAGGAAAAGGCGATTCCGAGCGCGAGGGCGCGTCGATCCAAAAGCCTGTCGATCATCGCTTCACCATTGTGATTTTTCGGCAACATAGCCACGTGTATCCCCAGAGGCCACCATAGCCCGATCAGGCGCCATTCTGTCATCCCTCTCTGCGGTCGCAGTGGGCGTGTGGGCGAATATTTTGCGCCTGCGTGTGAATTCAGCCGCACGGCGGGGGCTGTGGCGGGGGCTGTTGTGGCAGCGGTTACATGGGCGCACTGCGCGAGGTGCGTGGCGAGGGCGCTTGTGCCTGGACGCCGTTTGGATGTTGCTGTGTTGCAACTTGGCCCCCTGCCCTGATTATGCGATATAGGGTAAATAAGGCGTTGAAAAAGTGGCAAAAGCCGCAAACAAAAACGTTGAGGCAGAGCAGTGCAAAAACAAAACTACTTCCGCCCCGCGTTGTCGCGGCGGACCCTCCTGGCAGGCTTAATTGCCACAGGAGCTTCCCAAATCGTACCCGCTCCTGCGCTAGCGCGCGGGCTCGGTAAATTTCGTCGTGTCGCCTTGGTCAACAACCGTACCGGCGAGGCGGTGCGCACCGTCTACTGGGCCGATGGGGCGTATATCCCCGAAGCCCTCGCCGCCATCGATATCCTGATGCGCGACTGGCGCCAAGATGCGGTGCATCCGATCGCGCGGGCCACCGTCGATATCCTGGCCGAGACCTACCGGTTGCTCGATTGCCAGGAGCCCTTCGAGGTGATCTCGGGCTATCGAACGCCCCACACCAACGCCCTATTGCGCCGGCGCGGGCGCGGGGCGGCGCGCAACTCCTACCACATCAAGGCGATGGCGGCTGATATTCGGCTCGCTTCGCGCAGTGTGGGCCAGATCTCGCGGGCTGCACTCTCGCTCAAGGCGGGCGGGGTGGGGCGCTATTCGCGCTCCAGCTTCGTCCATGTCGATTCGGGGCCACAGCGTACTTGGGGTCGTTGAGGAGGGGCCACTGGGAAGGGGGGGTGCGGCCGCCCCCTTGACCCGACCCACCCCCGACCCTAAACCCTGCTACGGATCCAGGATCCATGGCGGAGTAGCTCAGCCGGTTAGAGCAGCGGAATCATAATCCGCGTGTCGGGGGTTCGAGTCCCTCCTCCGCTACCATCTCCCGTTCAAGGCGGCTTGGTAGGTTTGCGCCTCGTCTCCGCTGGTGAGCACTGCATAGGCCTTTAGGCTGGCTCCGAGACGGTGCGCGCTATGGTGTGCCGCATCTCTTCGGCTTTCTTGCCCAAGAAGAAACGCCCACCGGGCACCGTTACTAGCTGGAACGGATCAGCGGTTTGGCCCGACCAGCCGGAGATTTCCTCTGGGCGGACCTCAGCATCTTCGATGCCGGTAAAGGCCAGCAGCGCGCCGAGCGCCGCCACCGCGCTAGAGCGCTTGCCGACCCGATTGCATCAGGACACGCGCTCTAGAGCGCATTGCGACCATTCTGGTTCGCCAATGCGCTCTAGGATAGTGTTCTGCCGCGGTTTGCGAGCCGCACTCTCGTGCCAGAAGCGCTTCAAAT
>JBCDHK010000063.1:0-13609 GCA_038750185.1 Pseudomonadota bacterium | reverse complement strand
GTGGGCTTCTCCGAAAGCCCCCTGAGCGCGCTACAGTTATTTCAAAAGATATAGAATGTTATGCAGGCTTTGCATCCACCTTGTGCCACCAAGATGGCTAAGCCATGGTGTGAAAACACCTAATTTTTAGATACGGCGTGGGATCTGAGGGGGTGTAGAGCGGGCTACCGTCAAGGCGGCGCCACCGCAGTCCGGTGCTAGACCAGGAAGCCAGCATCCCATCTGCAGAGGGGCGATGCATGGCGCGGTTGACGGGGCTCGAACCCGCGACCTCCGGCGTGACAGGCCGGCACTCTAACCAACTGAGCTACAACCGCGTGGATGTCGCAGGCGTGCCAGCGACCTCGCTCAACTAGCGGGCGGGGGGAAGCGGGTCAAGGGGTGTGTGCGGCTTGGGTGAAAAAAGGCGCCTCGGCGCCAGCGGGTGGCAAACCCCACGTGCAGATCAGTTGCGATACACCACACGCGGCGTGCCAACGGCAGAAGTCTGCCCCAACTCGCCCTCCTGACGGCGTGAGCCCGTCACCACCATGAACGGCGCCGGCGAGGCCACAGTGCCCGTCGGCAGAGTAAACCAGAACCGGCTGCCCTGCCCCGGCGCCGACCAAACGCCGATCTTGCCCCCCAGCGCCTCGGTCAACTGCTTGGAGATCGCCAGGCCGAGCCCGGTGCCGCCATAGCGGCGCGTGATCGAGCCGTCGGCCTGGGAGAAGCGATCAAACAGCGTGCGCTGGGCCTGATCGGCAATGCCGATGCCGGTGTCGTCGACCGAGACGCGCACCGAGCGCGAGTCCTCAGCATGCAGATCGGCGACGATGCAGACCGAGCCCTCCTCGGTAAACTTGATCGCGTTGCCGACCAGATTGACCAAAATCTGGCGCACGCGCGCCGGATCACCCAAGACCGGATCAGGCAGCGCCGGATCGATCTTGGCATCGAGCGACAAACCCTTCTCAGAGGCCGGCAACTCGAACATGCCAACCACTTCCTCGATCACCTCAGCGAGCGAATAACGGATGCGGTCGATGTGCATCGCGTTCGCTTCCAGCTTGGAATAATCGAGGATGTCGTTGAGCACCTGCATCAGCCCCGAGGCCGAGCCAAAGGCGGTCTGGGCCTGCAGGCGCTGGGCGGGCGCCAGATCGGTGCGCAGCAACAGCGCCAGCATCCCCGTCACCCCGTTCATGGGCGTGCGGATCTCGTGGGACATGTTGGCCAGGAACTGCGATTTGGCCACATTGGCCTTCTCGGCCTCGATGCGCGCACGCTCCAGATCGCGCTCGTGGGCCTTTTGGCGGGTGATGTCTTGGAAGGTGCCGGTGACGCGTCTGGCGTGGGCTTGCTCGACGATGGGCTGGCCGGTGATGCGCACCCAGATCAGCTTGTTCTTGGCGGTGCGTAGCTCAAACTCGTCGTCGAAACTCTCCAAGCGGTCGATACAGCCGCGCGTGCGCGCCTCCAGTTCTGCGCGCGAGGCGGGGGTGCAGAAGTCGAGCACCCGGCGCAGGTTGGGCGCGAAATCGGGGCCGACTTCGTGAATGGCGCGGGTGATCGAGTCCCACGACAGCTCACCGGTCTCCACATCGAGTTCCCAACCGCCCACGCCCGAGATCTCAACCACCTGGGCGAGCTTGCGGGTCTGCTCGGCCAGACGGTCGGCGGTGCGCTCGGCCTCCTCGCGCGCGGCCTCCAGAGCGCGCTGCTGGTCCTTGAGCTCGGTGATATCGATGTGAAAGCTCACCACCGTGCCATCTTCGACGCGGCGCTCGATCACCTGCAGCCAGCGCCCGCCCGCGACGCGCTGCTCAAAGGTGGTCTGGATCTCGGCGTGGTTTTTCAGGCGCTCGGCCAGCCAGTGTTCTTCGTGGCCGATGGCCTGGGGAATCTCACCGGCCTGGAGCGATTTGCGCAACAGCGTCTCCAGCGAGACGCCAGGCGCCATGTGCGGCGCCGCCGCCGGATAGAGATCGCGAAAGCGGCGGTTGCACAGCACCAGCCTGTCGTCGCGGTCGAACATCACAAAGCCCTCAGGCAGCGCATCGACCGCCTCGACCAGACGGCGCTCGGTGCGCAGGGCATGGGCTTGGGCCTGGCGCTGCTCGGTGACATCGGTGACTACAGCACCGATCCCCGAGACGGTGTCCGCATCGTCATCGAAGACTGGAAACTTGACCGTGTGCAGGATCCGCAGCCCGGTCTCGGTCTCGGCATATTCCTCGTAGACCTGGACCTCGCCCGTCTTGAGCACGCCCAGGTCCTGCTTGCGTGCCCGCTCGGCCATGGCGCCGTAGTGGACTTCGTGGGGCAGCTTGCCGCGGATCTCGTGGCTGGAGAGCTGGAACAGGCGCTCGAACTGGGCGTTGGCCTCAGTGTAGCGGCCGTCGCGGTCTTTCAGGTACAATTCCACCGGGGCGTTGTCGAAGAAGGCCTTGAGGCGGTTTTGGCTGCGGCGCAGTTCGGCCGTACGCGCGCGCACGGCGCGGTTGAGCGAAGCATTGAGCGTGACGCTGAGCGCCAAAAGCGCCATCGCGCCCAGCAGCCCCCAGCGCACCGCCGCCCCCACATCGATCCAGGGCTGGGGCTTGAGCCAGCGCTCCAGCGCCCGGTAGTAGGGCGAGGACGGATCGGACTTGAGCACGGCGATGGCGGTGTCGAAGGTGCGGATCAGGGGCTCTTCGATGCCCGGCGAATAGACCAGATAAAGCGGTGTCGGCTGGAAGATCAGGCTGGTGTGGGCCAGGCCATAGTCTTCCTGGTGCAGATCGGCAAAACGCCCATCGACAATGGCCGCCTCGGCACGGCCTTGGGCGACGCTCTCCAGGGCGGCGTGTTCGCTCTCGACCTCGACCGCCTGGGCTTCGATGCCGCGCGCACCTGCTAATATGTTGAGCTCATTGGCCTGCAGGCTGCCTTCGAGCACAGCCACGCGCAAACCGTCGAGTTGGTCGAGGCGCGCAACCGGGGTCGCGCCCTGGCGATAGACCACATGCGACCAGGATTGCAGCACCGCTTCATTGCCAAAGCGCAGGACACGCTCGCGCGCGCGGGTGCGCGCCACATCGGGCAGCACATCGATCTCGCCGCGGCGCACCATGGTCAGGCAGTCGGTGCCCGTGCAGTCGACATAATAGAGCGACCAGCCCTGGGTGCGGGCCAGATGCTCTAAGATGTCGACGAAAAATCCCGCCGCCCTGCCCTCCTCATCGCGAAAGATCTTGGGCGGATTGTGCGGCACACCGACAGCGAGGGTGCGGGTTGGGAGGGTGCGGGTTGGAGGGTGCTGGGCCGGGGCCGGCGCGCTCCAAAACAGAGCAGCCCACAGCGCCGCCAGGATCACCACCCCAGCGCCCGCTCCGGCTATCGCTTTGACCCCGGTCTTGACCGTCATTCGTCTTCCGCTCAGCAGACGCCGATTGCGCGCACTCATGCCGTTACCTGGGAGGGCGTGGTGGCGACACCCTGCCCTCCATTCGAATTAGTATAAACAGATCTTTTTCATATCGGAATATTGAGAATTCATTCGTCCAGCATCTATCTTAATCTTGATTCAAAATCTCCATACTGTCGCCACCTAGTTGCCACTTCTTTGCCGCAATGCGATGGTGCGCGCCCAGCCAGTGGCCGCCGAAGGGGAGCCTGCCCATGCCCGACATCGCCAAAATCCTAATCGCCAACCGCGGCGAGATCGCCATCCGCGTCATGCGCGCGGCCAACGAACTGGGCAAGCGCACCGTGGCGGTCTACGCCGAGGAGGACAAACTGGGCCTGCACCGCTTCAAGGCGGACGAAGCCTATCTGATCGGGCGCGGGCGCGGCCCGGTGGCGGCGTATCTGGACATCGAGGACATCGTGCATGTGGCCCGGATTTCGGGTGCTGATGCGGTGCACCCGGGCTATGGGCTGCTCTCGGAAAACCCCGATTTCGTTGAGGCTTGCGAGGCGGCGGGGCTGGCCTTCATCGGCCCCAAGGCCGAGACCATGCGCCTGCTCGGCGACAAAGCCTCGGCGCGCCAGGCCGCCATTGCCGCAGGCGTGCCGGTGATCCCGGCGACCGACGTGCTGCCCCCGCCTGAGGAGGCCGATTGGAGCGCCATCGCGGCTGAAGCCACCAAGATCGGCTATCCGCTCATGCTCAAGGCCAGTTGGGGCGGGGGCGGGCGCGGCATGCGCCCTATCCACGGCCCCGACGATCTGGAGGCCAAAGTGCGCGAGGGCCGCAACGAGGCCGAACAGGCCTTTGGGCGCGGTGATGGCTATCTGGAAAAGATGATCGAGCGCGCCCGCCACGTCGAAGTGCAGATCCTGGGCGATGCCCACGGCGGGCTCTACCACCTCTATGAGCGCGACTGTACCGTGCAGCGCCGCAACCAAAAAGTCGTCGAGCGCGCCCCCGCCCCCTATCTGACACCGGCTCAGCGCGAGGAGCTTTGCGAGCTCGGCCTCAAGATCGCCCGCTTTGCCGACTATCGCTGCGCCGGCACGGTCGAGTTTCTGATGGACCGCGACACGGGCGCCTTCTACTTTATTGAGGTCAACCCGCGCATCCAAGTCGAGCACACCGTGACCGAAGAGGTCACCGGCATCGATGTGGTCAAGGCCCAGATCCGCATCACCGAAGGCGCGACACTGGCCGAGGCGACAGGCGCGGCCTCCCAAGAGGAGGTCACCCTGTCGGGCCACGCGCTGCAGTGCCGCATCACTACTGAGGATCCGAGGAACGGTTTTGTGCCCGATTACGGCCGCATCACCGCCTACCGCGGCGCGACCGGCTTTGGCATCCGCCTCGACGGCGGCACCGCCTATTCGGGCGCGGTGATCACGCGCTATTACGACAGTCTGTTGGAAAAGGTCACCGCCTGGGCGCCGACCGCCGAAGAAGCCGTGGCGCGCATGGACCGGGCGCTGCGCGAGTTTCGCATCCGCGGTGTGGCGACCAATCTGGTATTCGTCGAAAACCTGCTGCGCCATCCCCAGTTCGTCGATCAGTCCTACACCACCAAGTTTATCGACACCACGCCCGAGCTGTACCAGTTCCAGCGCCGGCGCGACCGGGCGACCAAGCTCTTACGCTACATCGGCGAGATCACCGTCAACGGCCACCCCGAGACGTTAAACCATGTCCGCCCCCCAGCCCATGTCCGCCCGCCCGAGCCGCCCGAGAGCACCGATACGCCCCTGGTGCCGGGCACGCGCGATCTGCTGGCAGCCCAGGGCCCCAAGGCCGTGGCCGAGTGGATGCTGGCCCAAGAGCGCCTGCTCATCACCGACACCGCCATGCGTGATGGCCACCAGTCGCTGCTCGCCACCCGCATGCGCTCGCTCGACATGATCCGCGTGGCCCCGGCCTATGCCGAGACACTGCCGGGCCTCTTCTCGGTCGAATGCTGGGGGGGGGGCGACCTTCGATGTCGCCTACCGCTTCTTGCAGGAGTGCCCCTGGCAGCGCCTGCGCGAACTACGCGCTAAGATGCCCAACCTGCTGACGCAAATGCTGATCCGCTCGTCCAACGGCGTGGGCTACACCAACTACCCCGATAATGTGGTCGAGAAATTCGTGGCCGAAGCCGCCAACGGCATCGATCTCTTCCGCGTCTTCGATCCGCTCAACTGGGTCGAGAACATGCGCGTGTGCATGGATGCGGTGCTCGAGAGCGGCAAGCTCTGCGAGGCAGCGATTTGCTACACGGGCGACATCCACGACCCGGACCGCCAGAAGTATTCGCTCAAATACTACGTCGATCTGGCCAAGGCGATGGAGGCAGCGGGCGCGCACATCCTCTGCATCAAGGACATGGGCGGGCTGGTCAAACCCGCCGCCGCCGAAGCGCTGGTGCGCACGCTCAAGCAAGAGATCGCACTGCCGATCCATTTTCACACCCACGACACCTCGGGGATCTCGGGCGCCTCGGTGCTGGCGGCAGCGAGCGCAGGCGTCGATGCGGTCGATTGCGCCATGGACGCCTTCGCCTCGCTCACCTCCCAGCCGCCGCTTGGCTCGATCGTGGCAGCACTCCAACACCAAGAGCGCGACACCGGCCTCGATCTGGGCGCCATCCGCGCGATCTCGACCTATTGGGAGGGCGTGCGGCGGATGTATGCGGCCTTTGAGTCGGATAATCGCTCGGGCTCCTCCGAGGTCTATCTGCACGAGATGCCGGGGGGCCAAGTCACCAACCTGCGCGCCCAGGCTCGCTCCATGGGGCTCGGCGAAGAGCGCTGGCCCGACGTGGCGCGCACCTATGCCGAGGTCAACGCCATGTTCGGCGATGTGATCAAGGTCACCCCCATCGCCAAGACGGTGGGCGATATGGCGCTGGCCATGCTGGCCGCCGGGCTCTCCCGCGCCGATGTGGAGAGCGCGGACACCGATGTCTCGTTCCCGGACTCGGTGGTGACGCTGATGAAAGGCGAGATCGGCCAAGCCCCCGGCGGCTTCCCGCCGGTGTTTCAGGCCAAGGTGCTCAAGGGCAGTGAGCCGATCACCGAGCGCCCAGGCGCGCTGATGGCCCCGGTCGATCTGGAGGCAAAGCGCCGCGAGGCCTCCGAGGCGATGGACGACCACACCGTCGACGACGAAGACCTCTGCTCGTACCTGATGTATCCCAAGGTCTATCTCGACTACATGGGCCGCAGGCGCGACTTCGGCCCGGTGCGCGTGCTGCCCACGCCGACGTTCTTTTATGGCATGGAGCCCGGCGAGGAAGTCCAGGCCGATCTGCGCCCCGGCGTGACGCTGGTGATCCAACTCCAGGCCCTCTCCGAGCCCGACGAGAAGGGCGAGGTCAAGCTGTTCTTCGAACTGAACGGCCAGCCACGCACCGTGCGCGTCACCGACCGGCGCTTCAAGGGCGAGAGCGCTGCCGCGGAGAAGGCCCAGGAGGGCAATCCCGCCCATGTGAGCGCGCCCATGCCCGGTGTGGTCGGCTCGGTGGCGGTGGAGCCGGGCCAGCAGGTCCATGCGGGCGATGTGTTGCTCACGCTGGAGGCGATGAAGATGGAGACCGCCATCCTGTCGGAGCGCGACGGCGTGATCGAGCGCGTGGTGGCCCCGGCGGGAGCGCAGGTCGACGCCAAGGATCTGCTGATCGCGTTTGCCCCTTAGGGGCTCTCGAGAGCGGCCTACACCAGATTGGGCTGAGCGCGATGGTCAGCCCAGATTGCCCAGTTCGATCAGATTGCCGTCTGGGTCGTAGAAATAGATCGAGGTCAGCGGCCCCGTCGCTCCGGTGCGCGCCACAGGGCCGTCGAACACATCGACCCCGCCCGCACGCAGGCGTTCGGCGACCTCGGCCACTGGCTCACCGACCAGAAAGCACAGGTCTGCCGAGCCGGGGGTGGGGCGCGCGGCCTTGGGCTCGAACTCCGCGCCAGCCTGGTGCAGATTGATCTTCTGGGTGCCAAAGGCGAGGGCAACGCGCCCGCCGCGAAAGCTGATCCGCTCGGCTCCCAAGTGCTGGGTGTAGAAGGCCACCGTGCGCTCGATGTCGGCAACGGTGATGACGATGTGGTCGAGGGTCTGGATCGTGGCGCTGGGCATGGGCTAGTTTTTGGCGTCAAACTCCGATCAGGGCAAGGGCCGCATCATGCATGAGAGCACCCCTCCAGAGCACTCGGCCCCAGCGCACCCGGCCCCAGCGCAGTCGGCACCCACGCGTCTTCTGGCCGAGACGCTCGATCCCTGGCCCGCCAATGCCCTGCGCGCGACGCTCGCTCTGGAGCGCCCCGCCTTCGGCCCAGGCGATGCGCTGCCGCCCTTCTGGCACTGGCTCTACTTCCGCGAGGCGCTGGCGCCCGAGCGGCTCGGCCCCGATGGCCACCCGGCAACCGGCGGCTTTATCCCCGCCGTTGCCCAGCCGCGGCGCATGTGGGCTGGGGGGCGGCTCGGCTTCCTTGCGCCGCTTCGCCTTGGCCAAGCCGCCGAACACCGCGCCCGCGTGACCGAGGTGCGCGAGACACGCGGGCGCAGCGGTGCGCTGAGCTTTGTGAGCCTGCGCAACGAAATCCGCGCCCTCGGCGCCGACACACCCGCCATCATCGAGGAACAGGATCTGGTCTACCGCAACGATCCACCCCCAGACGCTCCTCAACGCGCACCAGAGCAAGCGCCGCGCGACGAGACGCACACCAAAGCCTGGTGCTTTGACACCACGGCGCTGTTTCGCTACTCGGCGCTGACCTTCAACGGCCACCGCATCCACTACGACGCCGACTATGCCCGCGATGTCGAGGGCTATGCCGGGCTGGTCGTGCATGGCCCGCTCCTGGCGACGGTGCTGCTCGAACTGGCCCACGAGATCGCCGGGCCGCCCGCATACTTCAGCTTTCGCGCGCGCTCGCCCGTGATCGCAGACGAGGCCGTGACCGCCTGCGCACGCGCCGATGAGGACAAAGCCGCGCTCTGGATCCGCGCCAGCGATGGCCGCTTGGCAATGCAGGCCGAGGCCAAGTGGTCCCGCGACGGTTGCAGCGCGCCCGTGCTTGGGTAGGCTAGCTCGACCGTTACCACCGCGTTCGACGGGAGAGACCCGGATGCGCCTTGTCGTTCTAGCCCTGCTCGCGCCCTGGCTGCTGGTGCTGGCGGCGTGCATGCAGCCGGTCTCGGTGCTGCAACCCGCCGGGCTCCATCCCCTCGATGCCACGCTCTGGGATGTGGCCCGCGCCGAGCCTATCACCCCCGACACCCTGACTGAGCGCCTGCGTACCGCCGATTTCGCGATCCTGGGCGAGACCCACGACAACCCCGTCCACCATGCCCGGCAGGCGTGGCTGTTGGCGCGCCTTGGTGTGGCTGGTATCGCCTTTGAGATGGTGCCCGAAGCCAGCGAAGAGGGCATCCAGGTGTTTCTCGATCAAGGCGGCACCCGCGCCGAGATCGGCCCGGCCATCGGCTGGGCGCGCCTTGGCTGGCCGGACTGGTCGATGTATGCGCCGGTCTTTGCCGCCAGCGAGAGCGCCTATATCGCCGGCGCGGGCGTGGCGCGACTACGCCTGACCCAGGCCATGGCAGCCGGTGCGGCGCGCGCTTTTGGCACCGGCGCGCGGGCCTATGGGTTGGACCGCCCCCTCGACACCGGACTGCGCCGCGCCTTGCAGACCGAGATGGCGGCGGCGTTTTGCGACACGCTCACCCCGGAGATGACAGCGGGCATGGTCGAGGCGCAGCGTCTGCGCGGCGCACGCATGGCCCATGCGCTGCGCCGGGCTGCTGCTGCAGGCGGCGGGCGCGCAGTGTTGGTGGCGGGTAACGTCCACGCCCGGCGTGGCAGTGGCGTGCCGGGCTATCTCAGGGCCAGCGCGCCGGAGACGGCGGTGCTCAGCCTCGGCCAGATCGAGGTGGTCGAAGGCGCCGAGAGCCTGGCCGCCTACACCGAGGCGGGGCTCGACTACGACTATGTCTGGTTCTCCAACGCTCCCACGCGCGAGGATCCTTGCGTGGAACTGCGCTGAGGGTTTCCGTCGGCGAGCAGCCCCCCCTCAGTGCCGGAAGTGGCGCATACCCGTAAACACCATCGCCAACCCCGCGGCATCCGCGGCCTCGATCACTTCCGTATCGCGCACCGAACCGCCCGGCTGAATCACCGCTGTCGCTCCCGCTTCGGCCGCCGCCAACAGCCCATCGGCAAAGGGAAAGAATGCATCCGAGGCCACCACAGCGCCTTGCGCAGGCGAGCGGGAGAGCCCCAGCGTCTCGGCCATGTCGGCAGCCTTGCGCGCGGCGATGCGCGTGGCATCGACCCGGCTCATCTGTCCCGCCCCGATCCCCACCGTCGCGCCGTCGCGGGCATAGACGATGGCATTGGACTTGACGTGCTTGGCCACCGTCCAGGCAAAGCGCAGATCGGCCAGCTCTTCCGGGCTCGGCGCCCGTTTGGTGGCCACGCGCAGATCGTTGGCACCGAGGCGCCCGGTATCGGCGTCCTGGACCAGAAAACCGCCACCCACCTGGGTAAAGGCCAGCCGCGGCGCCTCCGGATCGGGCAGGGCATCAAGGGTGAGCAGGCGCAGCTTGGGCTTGGCGGCAAAGACGGCACACGCGGCCTCGTCCGCGCCGGGGGCGATCACCACTTCGGTGAAGATCGAGGCGATGGCCTCGGCGGTCTCGGCATCGAGGGCGCGGTTGAGGGCGACGATGCCGCCAAAGGCCGAGGTGCGATCACAGTCGTACGCGCGGGCGTAGGCCTCGGCCAATGTCTCGGCCTGGGCGACGCCGCAGGGGTTGGCGTGCTTGACGATCACACAGCCCGGGCGGGCGGGATCGAGGGAGGCGGCAAGCTCCAGCGCCGCGTCGGTGTCGTTGATGTTGTTATAGCTCAGCGCCTTGCCCTGGTGCTGGGTGGCACTGGCCAGCCCTGCCCGCTCCGAGCTGTCCCGATAGAACTGGGCGCGCTGGTGGGGGTTTTCGCCATAGCGCAGCGTGGCCAGACGCGCTCCGGCAAAGACACGCCGGCGCGGGGCGCTCTCCTCGGTCGCCTCGGCAAACCAATTGGAGATCGCCGCATCATAGGCCGCCGTGCGCGCAAACGCGATCTGGGCCAGGCGCTGGCGGGTCTCGGCGCGGGTGCCGCCGTGCTCGGCGATCTCCTCGGCGACCAGCGCATAGTCCTCCGGATCGACGATCACGGCCACCGAGGCGTGGTTCTTGGCCGCAGAGCGGATCATGGCCGGCCCGCCGATGTCGATGGTCTCGATGCACTCGTCAAACGAGGCGCCCTTGGCCACTGCCGCCTCGAACGGATAGAGATTGACCGCCACCAGATCAATCCCGGCGATGCCGTGGCGATCCATGGCGGTGCGGTGCTCGGCGTCCGAGCGCTTGGCTAAGAGACCACCATGGATCATGGGATGGAGCGTCTTGACCCGCCCGCCCATCATCTCGGGAAAGCCGGTGATCTCGGCGACATCGCGCACACCGAGCCCGCTCTGGCGCAACAGCGCCGCCGTGCCGCCGGTCGAGATCAGGCCGGCACCGGCCTCGCTGAGGGCTTTGGCAAAGGCAGGCAGGCCGGTCTTGTCGGAGACCGAGAGCAGCGCTGCAGTAACGGGGAGGATCTGGGACGTCATGGGCCCTCGCAAAGACAATGGCGGGGCCGAATGCGTAGCGCCCGCGCGACCGAAGAGCCACAGGCCCGATTGTCGCGTGCCGGGCAGCTTCAGGGCCGGGTGCGCTCGAAGGCGGCGGCGAAGAAGCCGTCGAGCCCGCCCTGCCCGGGCCATTGGGCGGGCCAGAGATCGGGGCGGGTGCGCAATCCCGTGGGGCTCAGGAAGGGCGCGAGGGCCGGGTCGTGCGGGAGCGGCGCCAGGGCAGCCTCGGGCCTGGCGGCGAGAAAGGCTGCAGCGCGGTCCTCGCCCTCGGCCCGTAAGAGCGAGCAGGTGCAATAGAGCAGCCGTCCCTCAGGGGCGAGCCAGTCCCAGGCGCGCGCTAGGAGGCGCGATTGTAGTTCGGTGAGGACGGCGAGATCGGGCGGTTTGCGCCAGGCGAGGTCGGGATGGTGGCGCAGCGTGCCCGTGGCCGAGCAAGGCGCATCGACCACGATCGCCTCGAAAGGCGCCTCCGGTTGCCACTCAAAGGCGTCCGCTGCCACGATCTCGACCGTAAGGCCGGTGCGGGCGAGGTTTTCTTCGAGGCGGGCAAGGCGGCGCTCCGAGATGTCGAGCGCGGTGACTTGCGCCCCCGCTGCGGCCAGTTGCAGCGTCTTAGCGCCGGGGGCTGCGCAAAGATCGAGCACGCGTTTGCCTTCAAGCGGCCCGAGCAGGCGCACTGGCAGTGCCGCTGCGGCGTCCTGCACCCACCAGGCCCCCGCGGTGAAGCCCGGCAAGGCGCTGATCTGGCCGCCACGGGTCAGGCGCAGCGAACCGGTGGGCAGCGCTTCGGCGCCAAGCTCGGCAGCCAACGCCTCTGCGTCGGCTGGTGCGCGCAGTGTCAGATCGATGGGAGGCGGCACGAGATGGGCGACGGTGAGGGCCGTGGCAGTCTCAGTCCCCCAATCCCACCGCAGCGGACGGGTCAGCCAGTCCGGCATATTGGTCTCGTCTGCGGCGAAGTCGCCCGGAGCCTGCTCCTGAGCAAGCCGCCGCCCGACGGCATTGACCAGCCCCGCCATGCGCGGCGCGCGCGCTTTGGCGATGCGCACGGCGCAATCGACGGCGGCGTGGGGCGCGCGCGCGCCAAAGGCCAGTTCCGCCGCCATCAGGCGCAAGGCATGCAGGATGGGCGGCTTGGGGCGGCGTTCGATCAGGCCGGCCAGCAGCGCATCAATCTGGCCGAGGCGGCGCAGGGTGAGATCGGCCAGGCTGTGCGCTTCGGCGCGCTCAGAGGCGGAGAGGCTCGCCGCCAGGGTGCTCTCCTCCAGCATGCGGCCTCGGTCGAGTACGGCAGAGAGCAGCGCCAAGGCCCCTTCACGCGCTGGCAGACCGGGCGCCCTCGCCTCGTCCGCCGCGCGCTGGTGCCTGGGGCGACTGCCGGGGCGGCTGGAGGCGCTCAAGACCAGGGGCCTCGGCGGCCTCGCTTGGTGCCTCCACCGGTGCGCGGCAGCCCCCACGAGCGCGAGCGCGTCTTGGGGGTGCGCGAGGGCTCGGCGCGCTCGGCCTGGGGCAGTTCGACTTGCATCCGACCGCCCATGCTGGGGCCGTCATAGTCGCCACCCGCACCGCCGAGACCCATCACGGTGGCCTGTTTTTGCAGTGCTGCGATGCGGTTGGAGGGATTGGGGTGGGTCGAGAACAGATTGTCAAAGCGCTGCCCGGCGAGCGGGTTGATGATGAAGAGATGCGCGGTCTCGGGATGGCGCTCGGCGCTCTGCATCACCCGCCCCGAGGCCATCTGCGAGATCTTGGCCAAGGCCGAGGCCAGCCACAACGGATTGCCGCAGATCTCGCCGCCCATCTTGTCGGCCGAGTACTCGCGCGTGCGGCTGATGGTCATCTGCACCAAGGCCGCAGCCAGCGGCGCCAGGATCGCGGCCAGAAGCAGGCCCACGATACCGAGCGGATTGCGCTCGCGGTCGCCCCCGCCAAACAGCATGCCGAACTGCGCCATGGTGGCCAGAAACGAAATCGCGCCCGAGAGCGTGGCCACGATGGTCATGATCAGCGTGTCGCGGTTTTTGACATGCGCCAGCTCGTGGGCCATGACGCCAGCCAGCTCCTCGCGGGTGAGCGCGCGCATGATGCCGGTGGTCGCGGCCACGGCGGCGCGCTCGGGCGAGCGCCCGGTGGCAAAGGCGTTGGGCTGGTCGGTCTCGATGATGAACACCCGCGGCATCGGCAACTCGGCACGTTTGGCCAGGTGTTCGACCATGGCGTAGAAATCGGGCGCCGAGCGGGCATCGACTTCACGCGCGCCGTGCATGCGCAGGGCGAGGCTGTCCGAGTTCCAAAACGCATAGGCATTCATGCCAAGCGCGATGACAAAGGCGATCACGGCGCCCGCACCGCCGCCGATCAGCCAACCCACGCCGAGAAACAGCGCAGTCATGGTGGCCAGCAGCATGGCGGTCTTGACGGTATTCATCGGGTTCTGCTCCGCTTGCAGGGACGGGGCCGGGGACCTACCTCAGGGCGCACGGCCTGTTTGCACTGTGGGAGAATATAGGATGAGCGAGACCGCGCG
>JBCDHK010000062.1:0-13679 GCA_038750185.1 Pseudomonadota bacterium | reverse complement strand
GCAGCGCCCCCGCCACCAGCAACAGCCCCGGCAGGAAAACCCCCACCAGCGCAATCGCCGCACCGAGCGGCCCGTTGGGCGCAGGCTCCGAGACGGTGCCAAGATAGGCGGCAAGGCTGAACAACGGCCCCGGCACCGCCTGCGCCGCCGCATAGCCGGTGAGAAACTCCGCCTCTCTGACCCAGCCGGGCGCGACCATAGTGCCCTCCAAAAGCGGCAACACCACATGTCCGCCGCCGAACACCAGCATCCCAGCCCGGTAGAACGCCTCAAACAGCGCCAACGTCTGTCCACCAAGGCCAAACCACGCCCAGACCGGCAAAACCACCAGCAGCACCCCCGCCACCCAAAGCAAGCGCCGGCCAAGGCGCTCGGACGGCCCGCCGGCAATGGGATCGAAGGCCGCCTCCTGGCGCTCCTGACCAAGGCGGAGCCAGTACCCGGCTGTCCCTCCAGCGGCAATGGCTGCGATCTGGCCGCCAGGGCCCTGCCAGATCGCCAAAAGTCCCACCGCCGCAAGCGCGATGACGATATGCTCACGCGTGACACACAATCCCTTGGCCATGCCCAGCACCGCCTGCGCCACCACCGCCACCGCCAGCAGCTTGAGCCCGGCGATGGCGCCGGTCCAGGCCGGGTTGTCAAAGGCGAGCGCGACATAAGCAAAGGCCACCAGCGCCAGTGCCGAGGGCAGCGTAAAGCCAGCCCAAGCCAGCGCCGCCCCCGCCCAGCCCCCGCGCATCAGCCCAACGGCAAAACCGACCTGGCTCGACGCCGGGCCCGGCAGAAACTGGCACAGCGCGACGAGATCGGCATAAGCGCTCTCGCTCAGCCAACGCCGGCGCTCGACGAACTCGGTTCGGAAATAGCCGAGATGCGCGATCGGCCCGCCAAAGGAGGTCAGCCCAAGGCGCAAGAACACCACGAACAAGCCGGCCAGATCGCGGTCGCGCTCGATTGATGGAGGGCGGGCGGACGGGGGGCGGGTGCCGGAGCCGGTCTTTGCGGACGGTGCCATATCGAACCATAGCAGGGCGTTGTGACGCTTGCATGTCTTGTCGTGCCAAGCCCTGCGCGGCGCTTTGACCGCGGGTGCCTTGAGTGGCCAAAGCAAAATAGGAGCGCGGACGGTCTTGTAAGCCGGGTTCTGTCTCCCTCCTGAGAGGGCGATGGCCATTCATCTGGGACCGCGCTCGCACGCGGCCTCTAGCAGTCTACCCGAAAGCCGCGCCGGAGACGGCGTTGCACCGCGGTGCGTGGCTTTCCTATCTGACTTTGCTCCCGGTGGGGCTTGCCGTGCCGGCGCCGTTGCCGGTCGCCGCGGTGGGCTCTTACCCCACCGTTTCACCCTTGCCCTGGGCCGCGAGGCCCGCGGGCGGTTTGTTTTCTGTGGCGCTTTCCCTGAAGACGCACCAGAGGGCGCCTCCGCCGGGCGTTACCCGGCACCGTGTCTCCGTGGAGCCCGGACTTTCCTCACTTAACCTCAAGCCAAGCGCGGCCATCCGACCGTCCGCGGGGGTGTGCTAGGGCGTGGTTCTTGCGCGGTCAAGGGCCACGGGCCAACGCGCGGCCAGGCGCGCCAGATGGGCCACGGCCCATGGAGCGCCGGGGGGCGGCGTGTGGGCTGGCAGAAACCGCTCGGTAAAGCTCTGCCAGACCGCCTGGGCGCTCTCGTCCCAGCCGTCTCCTTCGAGGGGATAGCCAAAGCGGCGCGCACTGTCGTGAAACGAGGCCGTGGTGTGCGCTTCTTCCGGGTCGAGCCAGACCGCCAGCCCCGCCCGCGCCAAACGCCGCCAGTCAAAGCGGGGCCCGGGGTCGATCTTGCGCCCGGGCGCGATACAGGCGTGGCCCACGACACGCTCGGGCGCGATCTGCCAGCGTGCCAGGATCGCCCCCAGCAGGTCTTCGAGGGCCTGCATCTGCGGCTCGGCAAAGGGATGGGTGCCGGGATTGGCCAGTTCGATGCCGATGGAGTGGGAGTTGACGTCGCGCACTGCGCCCCAGCCCGCCACCCCGGCATGCCAGGCGCGGCGGTCCTCGGCCACGAGGGCCCAGATCTGGCCGTCCTCGGCGATCAGGTAGTGTGCGCTGACCTCGGCCATTGGGTCGCAAAGCCGGGCAAGGGCTGCCTTGGCGGTGGCCATGGCGGTGTAATGGAGTATCACCATGTCTGGGCGCGCCACGCCGCGCCGTGCGCCGTGATTGGGCGAGGGATGGGCGATCACAGCACGATCTCGCCCGATTCGGTGGCTAGAAACCCGATCTCGCCGCCATGGATGCGCGCCGCACTCAGCCGGTCGGAAAACCACGCGCCGGTGTCGACGGCCACCCGCTGGCCCTCGATGCGCGGCAGATCGACCACCTCATGGCCGTGCACCACCCAAAGCCCGTCCTCGCGCGCCTGCAGCGCGAAATCGCGGTGGCCCCAGAGAAGGGCACGCTCGCTCTGCTCCTCGGGCGGGCGGGCGGGATCGGCGCCGGCGTGGGTACAAAACAGATTGCCGCTCAGATGCCAAGGCCGCGCCGCCTCGAGAAATGCGCGGTGCTCGGGGCCAAGCGCCGCCGCCAGCGCATCGCGCAGAGCGCGCAACTCGTCCTCTTCGGTGACATGTTCGTCGGCACGGATGCCATAGCTTGCCAGCGTCTCGATGCCGCCATGGCCGATCCAGGTGCCGCCGCGCACCGGATCGCCGAGAAAGCGCAGCAGCATGCGTTCGTGGTTGCCCATGAGAAACACCGGGCGGATCTCGTCCCAGTCGCGCACCTCGATCAGGAAATCGAGCACATCGCGCACCCCGTCGGCGCGATCGACGTAATCGCCGAGAAACACGATCTCGGGCGGGCTTTGCCAGGCGGGGGCGTCCTCCAGGATGGTCTCCAGGAGGCGCATCAAGAGATCGGCGCGCCCGTGGATATCGCCCACAGCATAGAGATGGCCCTCCGGATCGGCGGGCACGGGGGGAGGGGGCGGCGGCGCAGGCGGGGGGCCGGGCCGGCGAAACAGGCCGCCCAGCATGCTCAGCAGTCGGGGACGATGTCGGCCGGATCGGGCACCGAGACGGCGTGGTTCATGGTCATGGCCGGGCGCGAGCAGCCCGCATCGCCGACGATCTTGGCGGGAATGCCGGCCACGGTCTTGCAAGCGGGCACATCGCGCAACACCACCGAGCCGGCGGCGATGCGCGAGCACTGGCCGACGTGGATGTTGCCGAGCACCTTGGCGCCGGCCCCGATCAACACGCCATCGGCGATCTTGGGGTGGCGGTCGCCGCTTTCCTTGCCGGTGCCGCCGAGCGTGACGGCGTGGAGCATGGAGACGTCGTTGCCCACCACCGCGGTCTCGCCGATGACGATGGAGTGGGCGTGGTCGATCATGATGCCGCGCCCGATGCGCGCGCCGGGGTGGATGTCGATGGAGAACTGCTCGGACGAGCGCATCTGGATAAACAGCGCCATGTCGCGCCGCCCGGTCTGCCAAAACCAGTGCGCCAGGCGCTGGGCCTGGAGTGCCAGAAAGCCCTTGTAGTAGAGGAGCGGCATCACCATGCGGTTGCAGGCCGGATCGCGCTCGAAGACGGCGGCGATGTCGGCGCGCCCGGCCTGGCCCATCTCGGGGCTCTCGGCATAGGCACGGTCGGCCATCTCGCGCAACAGCAAGGGCGACATCTCGGGGCTGGAGAGCTTTTGCGCGATGCGGTAGCCGAGTGCGGACTCGAAGCTGTCATGGTGGAGCACCACCGAATGCACCATGCTGGCCATGAACGGCTCGGCGGCGGCCAGCGCTTCGGCTTCGGCGCGCATGCCATGCCAGACCGGATCGAGGCTGTTGAGGTCCTTGACTTGGCTCAGGGTGTCCATGGGGCTCTTCCTTTGCGCCGCGGTGGTTGGACACAATGTAGCGTCTTGGCGCGGGCCGATCCAGCGGTGGATGCAGCCCCGCCTTAGGCGCCGATCAGGGGAAACGTCACGCCAAGCGCCCAGGCAAAGGCCAGCGCATTGGCCACCCCGCCCACGCCGGGATGGCCGGTGGCACGGTAGGCCCAGGCCGAGAACAGCCCATAGAGCAGGAAGAACAGCACCACCACGGGCATGATGATGGCGAGGAAAAACAGCCGGTCGACATTGAGGACTATCGCCAGCACCAGCGAGACGAGCATGGCGAGTTTGGTTGCGGCATAGGCACCGCGCGGGGCCTCAGGCGAGCGGGTCAGCCATTCGTCGGTGAGCAGATAGGCCAGCGTGCCGAGAAACAGCACCGCGATCAGTGCTGCGCGCCCAGTATGGGGCCAGAACGAGGCGACCCAGGCATCGAGCGCCAGCCCCAGCACACCGGTGGTCCAGAGCGCCATGGCAGCCCCAGCCCCGAGCACCGCCAGGAGCGGCGCGCGCGGGCGGTTTGCCAGGGTGCCGTCATACCAGAGGATGAGCGCGGTGATCAGCCCATAGAGCGCGAAGTGCATGGCCAGGTAATCAGCGACCAGGACCGGCAGAAACCGCACGTCGATGGGCCAGAGCAGCAGCGGCGTCGCCACGGCGGGCAGCAGCGCGCGGGGCAGAAAGCGGCGCCAACGGGCGCGCGTGCGCGGGGCGGGCACGGCCAGGCGCGGCAACAGGGCGGCCAGCGGCCAGCCGAGGGCTACGATGCCGCCGAGGAGCACCAGGATCTCGGGCCCGCGCACATCGAGATAGGGCGCGGACGATGGGCGCTTGAAGACCATGTCGAGCCAGGATAGCGCCTCCGTGACGCTCTCGCGCGAGTAGAGGACGCCGACATGCTCGACCCCGTCGGAGAACACCGCGCGGCGGGCGTTGTCGGGCGCAAGGCGGTAGGTCTGGCCCTCGACGGCCTCGCCACCGGTGGCAAGCGCCACGGCCTCCAAGGCTTCGGCGGTCAGGCCCTGGTCGCGGGGGAACTCCTCCAGCGCGCCGACGATCACCAGCAGATTGGGCGGCTCGGTGGGCGTGATCGCTTCGGTCGACATGGAGACGGCGACGGTGGCGGCGATCTCGGGATTGTCCACGGCCGCGGGCACGATCACGGCGGTGGCCATGGAGTGGCCGAGTAGGGCCACGCGCCCGTCCGCGCCCTCCAGGGTGCGGGCTACGGCGGCGACGCGCTCGGTCTCGGCGATCAGGGCGTCGCGCACGCCCTCCAGATCGCGCACATCGCCCATGCGGGTTGGGTTGCGGCCATGGCCCTCGAAATCGAAGGCCACCACGAGGTAGCCCGCGCGCGCAAGCGTGACCGAGAACGGCTCCATCAACTGGCGCGAGCCGGCAAAGCCGTGGGCCACCACCACCGCGGGCGCAGGCGCGGCTCCGGGCAGGCGGTAGAGGGTGGCCGGGGTCTGACCGACCTCAAAGCGCTCGATCTCCAGCGGTGCGGTGCCGGCGCGTAGGCCCCAAAGCGCCCAGCCGATGGCGGCCAGAGCCAGTATCGCCACCAGCCAGCGCCAGGGCGAGAGCCGTACCCGCTGGTGCACGCCAAGCGCCGGGGCGTTCACGCCGCGAACTGCGCCAGCACCCAGCCGGCTGCGATCATCTGCACGAAGTTGAGCACCACCGAGGACCGATGCAGCGTGTCGAACCAGCGCTTGGCGCCCTGGTCGCCAGCGATCTGGCGGTCGCGGTAGCGGTTGATGGCGGGCATCAGCACTTGGCGCGCGGCCACACCGCCTGCGGCCACCAGGGCCATCACGGACCCGAGCAGCGGATCGAGCGCAAACAGCAACGCCGCCGCCAGCCCCGACACAGCCAGGACGAACAGATAGTACCAGGGAAAGACCTGGCGGATGAAGCCGCCCGCGGTCTCGCCGGGCAATTTCATGAAGATGAGCGGCGCGAACAGAAAGGAAAAGCCCACCATGCCTCCAAACAGCACGGCGGCGGTGAGCAGGGCTGCGGTGTCGATCATGGCGTCGCCTCCTTGACGGCGTGGCCCATGTAGAGAATGAGCGTCCCCGGCAGGCGCCCAAAGGTGAAGTCGCCGCGCCGGTTGATGCCGCGCGGGCCGAGGCCGGTGAGGTGGCCCGGTGTCAGGGCGTGGCGCTTGAGGGCGGTGCGCAGTTCCTCGGGCGTGATGAACATCTCCGGGTCGTGGGTGCCTTTGGGCAAGAGGCCGATGACGTTCTCGGCCATGGTGATCACGGCCAGACGCGAGAGGGCGTTGCGGTTGATGGTGTCAAAGCAAAACACGCCCCCGGGCTTGAGCACCCGCGCGGTCTCGGCCATCACCCGGTCGAGATCGCTGACGTGTTCGAGCACATCGACGCAGACCACGGCATCGAAGGCCGCATCCTCATAGGGCAGCTTTTCGCCGACGCCCACGTCATAACGGATCTCGCGCCCGGCGATGACCGCATGGGCCTGGGCCGCCTCGACCGCCTTTTCGGCCGGGTCGATGCCAGTGACCACACCGCCGCGTTCGTCCAGCGCCTCGGCCATGAAACCGCCCGCACAGCCCAGATCGAGCACCGCCTTGCCGTGCCAGCCGCCGTGCTCGGCCATGACGCGGTCGAAGTGCTTTAGCCGCCCCGGCACCATGTTGTGCAGCGTGCGCACCCAGCGTGTCTTGCCCGACCACCACTCCGCTGCGGCGGTGTCGTAGATGGTCAGGTCGTTGCGGGCCGGGCTCGGGGGGACTAGGGCAGGTTTGACGGCGCCGTCGGCCATGGTCGGCTCCCTGGCATTGGGGTTGGATAGCCGAGGATATAGCCGTGTTGTTGCTTAAAGAAACCGTAGCAAGCCATCGAAGTTGCCACGCTCGCGCGGCTTAGCTCTCCTCCTCGCCCTGCTCGGCGATCCAGGCGACCGAGACGACTTTTTCATCGGTGGCGGTGTTGAAGACGCGCACGCCGCCTGCGCCGCGCGAGCGCAGAGAAATCCCCGAGACTGGGCAGCGGATCGACTGCCCCGTATCGGTGACCAGCATGATCTGGTCGTCGGTCTCGACCGGGAAGGAGGCGATCAGTGCGCCGCCGCGCTGGCCTTTGTCCATGGCCCAAACGCCCTGGCCGCCGCGCCCGCGGGTGGGATAGCCGTGCGAGGACGATAGTTTGCCAAAGCCGTTTTCGGTGACGGTCAGGATCAGGTCTTCGGCGGCGGACATCTCGGCGTAGCGCTCAGAGGAGAGCGCGATGTCGGCCACGCCCTCTTCGCCCTCCTCGGGGACCTCCTCCTCGACCACGCCCGCCACGGCGCGGCGCGCTTTCAGGTAGGCGGCGCGTTCTTCGGGGGTGGTCTCGAAATGGCGGATGACGGACATGGCGACCACTTCGTCGCCCGCCGCGAGGCGAATGCCGCGCACGCCGGTGGAGGAGCGGCCCTGGAAGACGCGCACCTCGGTGGTGGGAAAGCGGATCGCCTTGCCGAGTGCTGTGGTCAGCATGACGTCGTCGGCTTCGTTGCAGATACGCACGCCGATGAGGCGCGCATCGGCATCCTCATCCTCAAACTTCATGGCGATCTTGCCGTTGGCCTTGACGTTGGTGAAATCCGAGAGCGCATTGCGCCGCACGGTTCCTTTGGAGGTGGCAAAGACGATCTGCAGCGTCTCCCACTCGTCCTCGGGTTTGTCCACGGCCATGATGGCGGCAATCGAGACCTCGGGCGGGATCGGCAGGATATTGACGATGGCCTTGCCGCGCGCCGCACGCCCCCCTGGCGGCAGGCGCCAGCATTTGAGCGTGTAGACCATGCCGTCGGTGGTGAAGAAGAGGAGCGGCGTGTGGGTATTGGCCACGAAGAGCTGGGTGACGAAATCCTCGTCGCGCGTGGCCATCCCGGCCAAACCCTTGCCGCCGCGCTTTTGTTCGCGGAATTCGGCCAAGGGCGTGCGCTTGATATAGCCGCGGTGGGTGACGGTGACGACCATCTCCTCGCGCTCGATCAGGGCTTCGTCGTCCAGTTCGCCCTCGAAAGGAACGATCTCGGAGCGCCGCGGCACGGCATAGCGCTCGCGGATGGCGCCAAGCTCGTCGCGGATGATGGCGAGGATGCGCTCGCGCGAGCGCAGGATATCGAGATAGTCGCGGATCTTGTGGGCGAGGGCTGCCAACTCCTCGGTGACCTCGCCGACGCCAAGCGCGGTGAGGCGTTGCAGGCGCAGGTCCAGGATGGCGCGGGCCTGGGTTTCCGAGAGGTAGTAGGTGCCGTCCTCGTTCATGGTGTGGGAGGGATCGTCGACCAGCAGGATATACTCGGCGATGTCCTCCGCCGGCCAGCGCCGCGCCATCAGCCGCTCGCGCGCCTCCGCAGGATCGGCGGAGGAGCGGATGGTCTGGACCACCTCATCCACATTGGAGACCGCCACGGCGAGGCCGCAGAGTACATGGGCGCGCTCGCGGGCTTTGCGCAAGAGATGGGCGGTGCGGTTGGCCACCACCTCCTCGCGGAAGGCGATGAAGGCGGTGAGGATGGTCTTGAGCTCCAACTGCTCGGGGCGGCCGTTGTTGAGCGCCAGCATGTTGCAGCCGAAGGAGGTCTGGAGCGGCGTAAAACGGTAGAGTTGGTTGAGCACCACATCCGCGGTCGCATCGCGCTTGAGCTCAATGACCACGCGCACGCCGAAACGGTTGGACTCGTCCTGGACATGCGAGATGCCCTCGACGCGCTTCTCGCGCACCAGTTCGGCGATCTTCTCCACCAGGCTCGCCTTGTTGACCTGATAGGGGATCTCATCGACGACAATCGCCTCGCGGTCCTTGCGCAGCCCCTCGATGTGGGTCTTGGCCCGGATCAGCACCGAGCCGCGCCCGAGCGCATAGGCCTTGCGCGCCCCCGCTTGGCCCAGAATATGCGCCCCGGTCGGAAAATCGGGGCCGGGGACGATATCCATCAGCTCGGAGAGCGTGATCTCGGGGTTGTCGATGGTGGCGAGCGTGGCATCGATCACCTCGCCCAGATTGTGGGGCGGGATATTGGTGGCCATGCCGACAGCGATGCCCTGCCCGCCGTTGACCAGCAGATTGGGGAAGGTGGCCGGCAGCACTTCGGGCTCGCGCAGATCGCCCGAGTAGTTGGGCACGAAGGCGACCGTCTCCTTATCGAGATCCTCGGTCAGCGTCTCGGCCAAAGCGCGCAGCCGCGCCTCGGTGTAGCGCATGGCCGCGGGCGGATCGTTGTCCATCGAGCCGAAGTTGCCCTGGCCGTCGATCAGCATGGCCGACATGGAGAAGTCCTGCGCCATGCGCACCAACGCCTCATAGATCGCACTGTCGCCATGGGGGTGGTAGCGGCCCATGACATCGCCCACGGTGACGGCGCACTTCTTGTAGGGCTTGTTATGGACAAAGCCGTTTTCGTGCATGACGTAGAGGATGCGCCGGTGCACGGGCTTGAGCCCGTCGCGCAGGTCCGGGATGGCGCGGGCCACGATCACGCTCATGGCGTAATCGAGATAGGAGCGCTTCATCTCCTCCTCGACGGTGATGCTCGGGCCGAGGGGCAGCGGGCGCTCTGGCAGGTCGGTCTCGTCGTTCAAGGCGGGGCTCCTGCGGCGCGCCTCTGGGGGCCGGGCGCGCCCTGATGGATCGATGTCCCATCATACCCGCTGCGCGTGGGCGGGGCAACGCATGCGGCTCACGCCAGGGCGGCGGTTTCGTCGAGCAATTCGGGGTACCAACGCTCGATGGCGGGCAGGAAGGCTGCGCGAATCGTCTTGATCTGGGCTGGGCTGAGGTCGTCGCGCCAGGCGCCGGCTTTTCCCTTGGCAAAGAAGGCTTTTAGATGGGGCGGGCGCTCGATAAAGCCCTCGGCCTGTTCCTGGCGCTGGAGGGCCTGAAACGACGACGCCCGGATCGCACGGCGCAACACGCCATCCGAGACACGCACGCCGAGGAAGGTGAGGAGGGCGCGAAAGGGCGGCTCCGGGTCGGCGGCGAGATCTTCGTAGCGCAGGATGTGGCGGGGCAGACCCTCGGCGTTGGCCCAACTGTCGATGTGATCGTCCCAGCGCCCGACCACATCGAGGATCTGGGAGCGCGTGGCGTTGACGGCATCGGCATCGGCCATCTTGGCGATGGCCTCGTCCAAGCTCACCCCGAGATGGCGCGCGTAGGAGGGCGCCACATCGAAGGGATTGCGCAGGATGTAGATCGCGGCAGCGCTCAGTGCAGGCGGGATCAGATCATGCCCTTGCAAGCAGCCGACCTGGGAGTGGGTTTTGACAAAGCGATGGCCTTGGCCCTCGCCCGCCACCAGCCGCAGCGCTTTGGCGCGCATGGCAAGCCACTCCTCGACACTGGCGGCCACGAAGGGGCGCCCCGCCGCACGGTCGTAGTGCTCCTGGAGGTTGTCGGCCGCATTGAAGCGGCGCATGGTGTTGAGGCCGGGGGCCTGGCCCTTGGGGCTTAGCGCCTGGGCCAGAAAGGCGCGCGTCCAGGTGTTGCCGGATTTGGGAAACGAGGCGAGCCAGATCAGCCGCGCGCTCATGGCAGATAGCCAAAGCGGCGCATGGCTGGGGCCTGCTCGGCCTCGATGCGCGCGATGAGATCGGCGGGCAACCTCTCGCGGCCCTCGCCCGCACGCCCTGAGCGGAAAAACCGCGCCGAGTGGGGCGAGCGCTCGATAAAGCCCTCGGTGCTTTCCTGGGCGCTCAGGGTCTCAAAGCTTGAAAAGCGCACCGCCTTGTCGAGGCGCGCCTCATCGAGCGGCACGCCGAGCTTGGTGAGCGCCTTGGCAAAGGTGGTGTGGGGCGCGCTCAGCATATCCTCATAGCGCAGCACCAGGACGGGAAAGGCGCGGGTCTCGCTCCAGCCCAGCACATGCTCGGACCAGCGCCCGAGATACTGGGTGACGTTGCCGTTGCCCGCCAGGATGCGGTTGTGCGCTGAGGCGATGGCTTTGGCCGCGGTCTCGGTATCGGTGGCGTAGTGATCGGCGTAGGAGAGCAGCATGTCGAGCGGATCGCGCACGACATAAAGGGCCACGCGGGTGAGCGGCGCTGGGATCATGGCGCGTGCGGCTAGGGTTTGGTTGGCGTTGTGGGTCTTGATCAGGGTGAGCGCCCCGCCGCCTTGGCTGCCAAGGCGGGTGAGCACCTCTTGGCGCAGCGCCAGCGCATCGGCTTCGCGGGTGAGCGGATCGAGGCCTTTGGCTCGGGCAAGGCGGGTGTAGTGTGCTGCCAGCGCATCGCCTTGGGTGACGGCGGCGAGCTGGTTGGGCGCGAGCGGGGCTTCGCGGTCGAGCAGGTAGTTGGCGAGAAAGGCGCGCAGCCAAGTGTTGCCCGACTTGGGATAGGAAGCAAGCCAGCACAGTATCTTAGCACTAGCTTTGCCGCGGGCCTTGGGCGCTATCGCCACGCGCATCCTCCGCCGGTGGGCGCTCGCGCTGCTATGCTAGGGCCGAGAGCGAGAGGCGCAAATGCGACGGGGGGCTTTCGCCCCCCGCCTGTCGTGCGTTGGTGCGGGGCAGGCCCCGCAACCCGGATCAGAAGGCGACGCGGATGGTCGAGCCACCGACGAAGCCGTCGACGTCGTTGGCCGAGCCGGCAGCAGCGTCAAAGTCGCGGTAGTTCAGCCACAGGCCGACCTTGATACCTTTGGCGAAGTCGTAGGTGACGGCGGCGAGGAACTCGTCGATCTCGTCATCGGTGGCTTCGTCTTCGGAGTTCAGGTAGGTGAACGAGACACCCCAGGGGCCGGTCTCGTAGGAGACACCCACGTCGAAGGTCATACCGTCGTTGCCGTCGATGCCGCCGGCGTCCTTACCTTCGCCGTAAGAACCACCGACGGTGAAACCGGCGAAGCCGATATTCAGGCCGAACGCGTAAGCCTGGGGGTTCTCGAAGCCCGGACCATCGATGCTGGCGGTCGAGTAACCGGCACCGGCTGCGATATCCACGCCGCCGAAGGAGTTGGTGTAGTTCACACCGACGCCGAAGATGTTCTCGATGTCACCGTTGTTGATGTCTTCCAGACCACCGCCGGTGTTGGTGCGCGAGGGGTCGCGGGCATAGGACACACCAGCCTGCAGACCGGCGAAGCGCGGCGAGAAGTAGGTGATGCCCACCGGGTCGCCAGCCTGAGCCGGGAAGGTGGTGCGGGTCATCTTCTGCTGGCTGATGCCGATGTTGGACGTGATCGACGTCGGCTCGAAGGCGGTGGTGGTACCGGAGTTGATGCCGAGGCCAGCCGAGACGTCCGGCGCGGTGATCATCACGTCGACCGAAGCCAGATCGTCCTCACCGATGACCACGCGACCGAAGGAGCCGCCGATGATCAGCGCGGGCTCGTCAACACCACCAGCGGCGTTGCCTTCGAAGTCCAGGTTCACCGTGAAGGTGATGCCGTTCTCCAGCGTAATGGAGGGGTTCACGAAGAACTCGGCGTCGTCGTTGATGTCGAAGCCATCGTTGTCGGGGGTACCAGCCGGCTGATCGAAGGTACCATAGAACAGGTGCTGCTCCATGTAGCCGCCGAACTCGATCTCCCAGTCGACCGCAGCGGCCGGAGTGGCGAAGGCGAGCGCGAGCGCGCTGGAGCCCAACAGAATCTTTTTCATCGTGTCCCTCTTGGATGTCACGCTTTGTTTGCTCGTTTAGACCGCTCGGGATGGCGCCGCTTTCGACCTTCCACTGCCCTTGCAGCCCTTGGAGGATCGGTGCGCTAGCCCGGTCCGACACCGGTGTTTTCTCCATGGGGGGGCTTGGCGTCAATCTCTTGTGAGGCATTGCGCGTACAAGGGGGGGTTGCGATGCATTTTCGCCACAACACCTGAGTCCCCCAGGACGCGCGCCATACTGTCGCCGCCGGAACGGCTGTGCTAGGGCATGTAAGGAGCGCAAGTAAACGGCCATGATGGCATGGGGAGAGCAAGGCGATGGCAAGGCAGTCGGTATCGGGGCAGTCGGTATTGGGACAGTCGGTCTCGGGATGGCGGGCGTTGGTGGGTGTGGGGCTGCTGGCGGCCCTCCTTGGCGGCTGTAGCGGCGATTTCTCCGCCGATCCCGCCGATGCGCCTCCCGAAGCCGGCCCCGATGCACGCACCCCCGCCGAAGACCGTCTGTTCGGCCAGGCGTTGACCCTGGACAACGTCTCCGACGGCTCGCTGCTCGATACGGTGCTGGGCGGGGGCAATAGCGCTGGCGCCGGCGGCGACGGGGCGCTGCCTATCAACCGGTTCCTGTGGCAAGCCTCGCTAGAGACGCTGGATTTTCTGCCCCTGGCCTCCACCGACCCCTTCACCGGCGTGATCGCCACCGATTGGTCGGCCGCGCGCGCGGCCCCGGGCGAGCGCTTCAAGGTCACGGTCTATCATGTGCGCCCCGCCTTGGAGGCTTCCTCGCTGCGCGTGGCCGTGTTTCGCGAAGTGCGCCGTGAGGACGGGCTCTGGGTGCCCGAGCCCGCCAACCCCGAGACCGCGCGCCAGATCGAGGACGCCATCTTAGTCAGAGCGCGCCAGATTCGCATCGCCGATCTCGAAGGCGGTGCCGAGACCGGCTAAGATGCCCTCCGGCAGGGATCGCCGAGCGCCCACCCCCGCGCGCGCCATGCGTTGAATTCAGCCAGGACGCTCCCTAGAAACGGCTGCGATGCACAAGGGGGGCGCTGCTCCCGAGCCAAGAGAGCCAGCGATGACGCGCTACAACGCCCACGACGCCGAACCAAAATGGCAAGCCGCCTGGGAACAGGCCAAGACCTTCCAGGTCGAGGCCGATCCCGACCGCCCCAAGTATTACG
>JBCDHK010000061.1:0-13985 GCA_038750185.1 Pseudomonadota bacterium | reverse complement strand
CCTCGGCCAGCATCAGGGCCGAGGTGATCCACGAGGCCGGCTGTCCGCCCGGCGTCTTCAACCTGATCAACGGCGACGGTGCCACGGTGGGCGAGGCGATCTCGGCCCACAAAGGCATCGACATGGTCTCCTTCACCGGCTCGACCCGCGCGGGCAAGGCCGTGACCAAAACCGCCGCCGACACCATCAAACGCGTCACGCTGGAGCTGGGCGGCAAATCGCCTAACCTGCTGTTCGCCGATGCCGATCTGGCGGCGGCAGCCAAGGTCTCGGTCGATGCCTGCTTCATCAACAACGGCCAAAGCTGCGATGCGGGCTCACGCCTCCTGGTCGAGCGCAGCGTCTATGACGAAGTGGTGTCGCTGGTCACGGCGGAGGTCGAGGGCACGGCCATCGGCGATCCGCTGGAGGAAGGCGATCACATCGGCCCCGTAGTCAACAAGAACCAGTTCGAGCATATCCAGCGCCTGATCCAAGCGGGCATCGACGACGGCGCCCGTCTGGCCGCGGGCGGGCTCGGCCTGCCGGCGGGTTTCAATAAGGGCTACTACGTGCGCCCAACCCTCTTCGCCGATGTCCACAACGACATGACCATCGCGCGCCAGGAGGTCTTCGGCCCGGTGCTGGCCATCCTGCCCTTCGAGACCGAGGACGAGGCCATCGAAATCGCCAACGACACCGACTATGGCCTCGCCGCCTACATCCAATCGGGCGACACCGAGCGCGTGCGCCGGGTCAGCCGCCGGCTCAGGGTCGGCGTGATCAGCGTCAACGGCCAGGGCGGCGACTACGACGTGCCCTTCGGTGGCTACAAGCAATCGGGCAACGGGCGCGAGGGCGGCGCGATGGGATTTCACGAGTATCTCGAGACCAAGGCCGTAACCTGAGGCGGGGCTGCCTACCGCTGCAGGAGAGCCGCGTAAAACCCGTCACCACCATCGAGGGGGGTAAAGCGGCGCTCCTCGGTGCACCTGAAAGGCGCTTGGGCCAGAAAACGCTCCACCTGCGCACCGTTCTCGGCCTCGATCAGCGAGCACGTGGCATAGAGCAGCCGCCCGCCAGGGCGCACACAGGCCGCGCCTCGGGCAAGCACCTCGGCTTGGGTCTGGCGCAGGGCATCGAGGCGCGCGGGCGTCAGGCGCCACTTGGCGTCCGGGTTGCGCGCCCACGCGCCCGAGCCCGAGCAAGGCGCATCGACCACCACCAGATCGCACGCCCCTCGCAGATCCTGCCAGTCCCCAGGGGCCAGCGTCTCGACCTCAAGCCCAGCGCGTAGAGCGCGCGGTGCGAGTTGGGCCAGGCGGGCTGGGTTGCTGTCGTGGGCCAGCAAGCGCCCCTGCCCGGCCATGGCGCTGCCAAGGGCCAGCGTCTTACCGCCGCCGCCTGCGCAAAAATCGAGCACCGTCTCGCCAGGGCGCGGGTCTGCCAGATCGGCCACAGCTTGGCTGGCCGCATCCTGGATCTCGACCAGACCGTCGCGATAGGCCGTCGAGCCCGCGACCCGGCGCGCGCCCTCGATCACGCTGAGGCAGGTTGGCGAGAGCGGGCCGGGCTCGGCCGCGATCCCCTCGCCACGCAGGGCAGCTAGGGCGTCGTCGCGGTTGGTCTTGAGCAGATTGACGCGCAAATGCAGCGGGGCGCGGTGGCGCAGGCGCTCTAGTGCGGCGCGCGGGATGGTGTCGAGATCGGGCAGCAACCAGTCGGGCAGGTCGAGACGCACGGCTTCGGGGGCGTGCTCCAGCGGCTTGGCGTGGTGCTCGGTATCGCTCAACGCGGGCGGGGCATGGCCTTGGCCGGTGAAAAACGCCACCGGGTCGAGGCCGTCGAGGCGAAGCGATCCGAGCATCAGCGCACGCCCCTGGCGGCTCTCGGGCACTCCGGCCACCCAAGCCGCCGAGCGCGCGCGGCGCAGTGCAGCGTAGCAGTGATCGGCAATGGCGCGGCGGTCGGCGGAGCCGGCAAAGCGGTGGGCGCGTCCCCAGGCGGCGAGCACGCGGTCGAGGCCTTCCTCGCCCACCTGCCAGCGGTCGAGGATGTCGATGGCAGCGGCAATGCGGGCGGCTGGGGTCATGGGGTGGCTGTGGGTTTGTGGCGATCAGGTGGCGACAGCCCTTGCACGGCGCTGGCATAGGACGCAAACCAACCCCACGCAAGCGCAGGAGCGGCGATGGCCTCGACGCGCCCCGATGAGGATCTCCCATGACACCCCCCAAGGCAATCGTGTTCGACCTTGATGGCACCCTGGTCGACAGTGCTCCCGATCTTCACGCTGCCGCCAATGCCATGCTGGCCGATCTCGGGCATGCGCCGCTCGATCTGGCGCAAGTGACGCGGTTTATCGGCAATGGCGTGGCCAAGCTGGTCGAGCGCTGTCTGCAAGCGCGCGGTGGGGGCGACCCGGGGGCGGCGTTGGCGCTGTTTCGTGCCCATTATGCCCGTGCACCGGTTGCGCTGACCAAGCCCTATCCAGGCGTCGACGCGCTGCTCACGCGCCTGTCCGGCCAGTACCGGCTTGGTGTGTGCACCAACAAACCCGAGGCGCCAGCCCGTACTGTGTTGGAGGCACTGGGGTTGACCGCGCCCTTCGAAGTCGTCATCGGCGGTGACACGGTGGGCGTTCTGAAGCCCGATCCGGCGCCGCTTATGGCTGCTTTGGCTGGACTGGAGACCTCTCGTAAGGCGGCGCTGTTTGTCGGCGATAGCGAGACGGATGCGGCTACGGCCCAGGCTGGTGGTGTGCGGTTTGCTCTGTTCAGCGGCGGTTATCGTAAAACGCCGGTGGAGGATATGTCGACCGATCTGGTCTTTGATCGCCATGCGGAACTGGCGGAAGAGCTATTGGGTTGAACGGCAGTATCAGAGGCTTGACAGGACCGGCGTATTGCAGTGGCTCCGATAAACGCGAGACACCGCCGGCTGCCCGTTAGTGGTGCGTGGCCATGGGGCGAGAGGACTGGCGCGCCCGCACACCAAGCGAACTGTTGGGATCGGCCTTTAGGAGTTTCCAAATCTATTCATAACTGGGATGACCCTTTCTGGTAAGCTGGCGATATTGATGCTCTGCTCTGCTGGAGTTTGCTCCACAGCAGTCGTAGGCCGATCAAGTCTGGCGGCTTCGAGGGCCTGCACGCGCTGCTCAAAGGCGCTCAAGCGGTCGAAGTGGTTGTCGTTTTGCTGCAGGGTGCTCAGAATATCGGCGAGTGTTTGGGAGAGCGCCTCCACACGCTGCTCTTGGGCAGAAGTCACACCTGCGATCCTAGCTTCGACGGCGCCATCGAGTGCTGTGTGATTGTCGGCTAAACTGCGTAGCAACGCGGCGATTTCTTGGGCGCGCTCCTGTAGTTCGGCCAGACACGTCTCGATTTCATCGATCCTTGCCTTGCTGCCTTGCTCGGCACGGTCAAGGCGTCGGTGCAGGTTTTCCACAGCGAGTGTGCCGCCCTCCTCCCCTAGAGGTGTTTCCGAGCGCCACCAAATCGAGAGCGCCAAGCCAGCACCACCACCGACGATGGCGGCGGTCACCGCACTCGCGAACATGATGATCAGTGGCGCGTCCAAGCCAGCCATGCCACTGGTTTGCCGCCGAAGGGGTTAAGCCCGGGTTAATCACGAGATATCAATGCAACACAAAACAACGCGCAGCCGGCCAGCGATCCCCCCGCCCCAAACCGGCTCTAGACAACCATCCCACCGTCGGCGTCCTCGCCCGCGACATCCAGCAGAACGGCGAAATCGGGCACCTGCACCGTGCGGATATCGATCAATCGGATCACACCGGCCTTCTTGAGATGGGAGATCTGGCGGCTGACGGTCTCGATGGTCAGGCCGAGGTAATCGGCCATGGCCTCACGCGTGAGCGGCAATTCAAAACACAAGCCATCCGCCGCCGTCACGTTCTTTGCCTGCGCCGAACGCCGTGCCAGGATCACCAGGAAGCTGGCGATCTTCTCGCGCGCGCTTTTGCGCCCGAGCAACAACATCCAATCGCGCGCGGCATCGAGTTCGTCTAACGTGATCTCCAGCAGACGGCGCTCGATGGCGGGCGTCTCCATCAACAACCGCTCAAATCGCGCGCGTACGAACAGACACAGCTTGACCGGCGTCACCGCCACCGCGTCATAAGGCGCGATGGGACTGCAAGGGCGGCCGAGAAAATCGGAGGGAAACATTAGCCCCACCATCTGACGCCGCCCATCGAACATGGTCTTGGACAGCGCCACTACCCCCTCGACCACCGTGCCGATGGTCTCGGTCGCCTCACCTGCGGCCAGGATCTCCTGGCCCGGAGCGAAGCTGCGGTAGGTCTTGATGGCGTTGAGCCGCTCCAGATCTTCAGCGTTGGCTTGGGAGCAAACGGCACGCCCGCGGATCGGACAGTCGATGCAATGCACGCCTGCAGGGAGCAGACTACGCACCGATTGTCTTTTAGTTGTGGTCATTTGCCTGCCTTTTACCGAGCCCCCGCTCGCTTCCATAGTGTGGAATCAGGATTGATTTGGGTCAATGCGACCCAGCCGCCGCAGGCAGTAGGCTCAGCCCATGCCAAGCCCCTCCCCATTCGCACCCGAAGCGCTGGAATGTCGTGTGCCGCGCTACACCAGCTATCCTAGCGCAGCGCACTTTCGCACTGCACTAGGCGCAGAGGGCCATCGGCGGTGGCTGGCGGAGGTGGCGCCGGCGGAGGCGCTCTCGCTTTATGTCCATGTGCCGTTTTGTGCTGGGATTTGCGCATTTTGCGCCTTTCGCACCCAAAGCGCGCGACACTATGCCCCGGTTCTGCGCTATGTGGGGGCGCTGGAGCGCGAGATCGGCCTGGTCGGCGCGGCGCTGGGTGGGGCGGGGCGCAAGATCACACGCGTGCACTGGGGCGGTGGTTCGCCAACGGTGCTCGATCCGCCCGAGATCGCGCGAGTGCACCGCGCGCTGGTGCGCAGCTTTCCCGGGGCCGAGGCGGCGGAGTTCAGCATCGAGGTCGATCCGCGCGATCTGACGGCGGCGCGTCTGGCGGCTTTTACGGCTGCGGGGCTCACTCGGGCGACGCTTTCGGTGCAAGACATGGATGCCACGGTGCAAGCTGCCATCGGGCGCTGGCAAGGACGCCGCAAGATCGGCGCGGCCATGGCGGCGCTGCGCAAGGCGGGTGTGGACGCCCTCTCGCTCGATCTGCTCTACGGCTTGCCCCAGCAGACCAGCGAGACCTTGGCGCGCACCATCGAGGCCGTGCTCGAACACAACCCCGAACGCCTGGCCGTCTATGGCTACGCCCATGTCCCCTGGATGGCCAAACGCCAGCGCACCATCGTGCCCGAGGCGCTGCCAGACACCAAGGCGCGGCGCGCCCAGGCGGCGTTGGTGCGCGCGCAGCTGCTGGAGGCCGGCTACCACGGCATCGGCATCGATCATTTTGCCCGTCCTGGCGATCCGCTGGTCGAGGCTGCGGCCAAAGGGCGGCTCAAGCGCGGCTTTCTCGGCTATAGCGACGATCCGGCGGCAATCACCATCGGCTTTGGCGCCTCGGCGATCTCGACCCTGCCCCAAGGCTACGTCCAAAACCAAGAGGCGACTGCGCTCTGGCGGCTCTCGGTCGAGGCTGGACGGCTACCCGTGGCACGCGCAGCGGCGCTGGGCCTCGATGACCGAATCCGCCGCGACGCGATCTCCGAAATCCTTTGCAGTTTTTCGCTCGATCTGGAGCGCCTGCACGCGCGCTATGGCGATTTCGCCAAGCCGTTGCATGCTGGTGTGGGCCGCCTCTTGGCCACTGCGCCCGCGGGGGCGCTGATCCCCTGGCGCGGCGGCTTTCGCATCGCGCCCGAGTGGCCCGAGCGCACGGAGCGCACCCGCCTGATCGCTGCTACCTTCGACAGGTATCTCAGCGCATACCCGGCCCGCTACGCGTTGGCGATCTGAGCCGGGCGCGGCGCAGAGGCCGCCCCTCGCCCAATAACGCCCCTCGCCCAATGATCAGCCGTAGACCGCCTGTTTGCCGAAGTGCTGGGTCAGCAGATAATAGAGCACCGCGCGAAACTTCTGCCGGTTGGAGCGGCCATAGGTCTCCATCGCCTTGTCGATGGCTTGGTCGAGTTCGGGGCCGTCGGCGAGCCCCAACTTCTTGATGAGAAAATTGTTCTTGACCGTGGCGACCTCCTGGGGATCGCTGGCCGAGACCGTCGAGCGATCGGCATCGTAGATCACCGGGCCACAGCCGATGGTGACCTTCTTGAGCAGCGCCATATCGGGTTCGACCCCGCATTTCTCGCGCAAATCGGTGGCGTACTTCTCGATCAGGGCGTCGCGTTTGCTCATGATTTCTCCTCATCTTGGCGGCGGGCCAGACCCGCCAGCACCGCGGCGATGGCGCACAGCGTAATCGGAAACATGGTGAAGACACCAAACCCGAACCCATACACCATGGCCCCCACCGACGCCGCGAGCAACAGGGCGGCGCGCCGCGGGGTCTCGGGCGCCAGCGCCGCCCCCGTCACCGCCGCCACGGGGCCAAAGAGCGCGAGCAGTTTGGTCAGCCAAGGTTCCTCTGGCGGGCCGGCTTGGGTGGCGATCTGGTGGCCGGTTTGGGCTTGCAAGCGGCGTTCCTGGCCCGCGATCCACTCCCAGATCTCGGCAAAGCCATAGCCGAAAAAGCCGACCACCATGGCAGCGATGCCGCCGATCAGGCCTAAGATCATCGCGGCGTTGCGCATCGGGGCTCCCTTTCCTGTAGTGCTCTGCCATGCACTCTACGCCCGTGCTTGACAAGTGGGCTGCGCGCGCGCGGGGTGGGCCGGTAACAAGGAGGCTAACATGCGTATCGGCGTACTCGGAGCGGGGATCGTCGGGCTCTCGACGGCGGAGTGGCTGCGCCGCGACGGCCATAGCGTGACGCTGCTCGACCGGATCGAGCCCGGCGATCCGGCCCAGACCAGCTATGGCAACGCCGGTATCCTGTCCGACACCAGCGTCGTGCCCGTGCCCGTGCCGGGGCTGTTGGCCAAGGCGCCGCGGTTGTTGTTCTCGCGCGAGGGGGCGCTGTTTCTCAAATGGGCCTATCTGCCGCGGCTTCTGCCCTGGCTGGTGCCCTATCTGCGCGCGGGGCGCTTGCGTGAGGTCGAGCGCATCTCCAGGGCGCTGGGCGATCTGATCGGCGACACTGTCGAGCAACACCGCGCCTTAGCGGCGAGCACGGGGGCTGAGCGCTTTATCGAGCCAAGCGGCTACACGTTTCTCTACCGCGACCGCGACGAATGGCAGGCCGATGCCCTGGGCAATCGTCTGCGCGCCGAGGCCGGGGTGGCTTTTGAGGAGCGCCCGCGCGCCGCCCTTTTGGCCGAGGATCCCCACCTGGGCCCTGCCTACGGCTTTGGCATCCGCTTTCGCGATAGCGGCTGGGTGCGCGATCCGGGCGGCTATGCGCGCGCCCTCTTCGCCCATTATCGGCGCGAAGGCGGGGGCTTTGTCCAAGGCGACATCCACGACATCGTGCCAGGTGAGCGCGGTGTCGAAGTGGTCCATGCAGGCAAGCGCACCCACTTCGACCACATCGTGCTGGCCATGGGGGTGTGGTCGGCGCGCCTTGCCAAACGCCTCGGCCATCGCCCCCAATTGGAGAGCGAGCGCGGCTATCATCTGGTACTGAAAAACCCCAACCGCCGCCCGCCCGTGCCCTATATGCTGGCCGATGCCAAATCCGTCGCCACGCCCATGGACGCAGGGGTCCGCTTAGCTGGGCTGGTCGAGTTCGGCGGGCTCAAGGCCGCACCCACCGAAGCCGCCTGGGCGCTGCAACGTCGGCGTGTGCGCGCGCTCTACCCCGATCTCACTTGGGAGGACGAGGTATGCTGGATGGGCCATCGCCCCTCCACCGTCGATAGCCTGCCTTTGCTGGGCGCAAGCCCCAAGGCACGCGGGGTCTGGTTTGCCTTTGGCGCACAGCATCTGGGGCTGACCACCGGCCCCAAAAGCGGGCGCCTGATCGCCGATATGATCGCTGGGCGCACGCCCAACATCGATCTCACGCCCTGCCGTGTCGGGCGCTTCGATGGGGCTTGAGTGCCGGCAATGATCGCTATGCTGGAATGGATCGGCGCACGCGCGCGCTGGGTGCTGGCGCTGGGCGTTGTGCTGGCCACGCTGTTGCCCACGCTCTCGGCCGCACTCCGGCCCTGGCTGCCGGGGCTGGTGGCACTGTTGATCTGCTTGGCGATGAGCCGTCTCGATCTCGCCATGTTGGCCCAGCGTGCCTTGGCGCCCCGTCGCCTCGGACTGCTCTTGCTTTGGACGGGGGCGCTCTTGGTGCTCTCGCCCATACTCTATTATGCGCTGGCGCGGGGCGCGGGGCTGCCTGAGGCCCATGTCGCGGCGCTGGTCTATACCGCCGCCGCGCCGCCGATCACCTCGGCGACCGGGCTTTGCCTGATCATGGGGCTCGACGCGGTGCTCGCCCTCGAACTGACGGTAATCGCAAGCCTCGCCACGCCGCTGATCGGCCCTGTGGTGATCCAGACGCTGCTCGGCACGGCAGTGCCCTTGGATGCAACGGCGATGATGCTGCGCGTCGGTGCCATGATCGGTGCCGGGGCCTTGGCGGCGTTGGTGTTGCGCCGCCTGCTAGGCCCCGCGCGGATCGCAGCCCACACCCGCGCCTTTGACGGGGTGGCAGCGCTGGCCATGCTGCTGTTCATCGTGCCGCTCTTTGACGGCTTCTGGGGCTTGGTCACAGCCGAGCCCGCCCTGGCCGCCACCATGCTGGGGCTCTCGGTCGTAGCCAATTTCGGCGTCCAGGCACTGACGGCTGCGCTGCTGCGCACCCGCCTTGCGCCCGAGACCGCCGGCGCCGCTGGGCTGATCTGGGGCAACCGCACCGTAGCGCTCTATCTGGCGGCGCTGCCGTTTGATCCGGATTTCACCCTCTATGTGGCGCTCTATCAGGTGCCCATGCTGTTTACCCCACTGATGATGGGAGGGCTGCTGCACGGGCGCCGCCCTCCCAAAACCTAGGGCGGACAGGAATCCTCCCGCCCACCTCGGGGAGTGGCGCGCAACGGTTGCGATCAAACCAGGGTCAGATCAGCAACCCCAAGCGGTACGTTGAAACGCTCGCACCAGATCCAGACCTGATCGTAATTGCCAATGTCGAGCCCGGCCTTGAGCGCATAGGTCTGGCGCCCGGTATTAGCACCAAGCGGCGCCAAGACGGCATTGGGGTCGTAGCCACCCCGCCCCAGCGCGACTTTGGGGTCGGGCGCGCCGTCGAAGAAGAAGTCCTCCTCCAGCTCGATCACAAACGTTCCTTCGCTCGCCACCACGCGCGCATGCCCTGTGGTGACGTGGTTGGAGCGGCCCTCGAACGTGCCGCGGGCGGTGGTGCGGGCGTTGGCAGCCACCACGGGTGCCGCCGGTTTGGCTGTCTGGCGCGGCGCGGGCGTGGCACAGGCAGCCAGCGTGCCCGCTCCTGCCAGAGCCAGCGACGACAAAAAGCGGCGGCGGGTTTGATCGGTCATGGGTGTTCCCCCTCTCTGGGCGTTTCGATAGGCCAGAGGTGGGGTGGCAGGCGCGCGGCCAAAGGGGCACTCACGCGGTGTTGGTCAAGCGTGAGTGCGCCCTCAAAACCCTTCGATGTCGCCCGCCGCCCAAGCCGAGAGCAAGACGCGCGCGATGGCGCTCACCCGAGGGGCGGCAAGACGGGTGTGCTTGCCCGCCAACACATCAGGCAACTCGGACTTGGGCAGCCAGAGCGCGTCCTCCAACTCCTGAGTGTCGACGGCGATCTCATCATTGAGCGCCTCCGCCGCACAGCCCAGCATGAGCGCCGAGGGAAACGGCCAGGGCTGGCACGCCAGATAGCGCACCCGACCGACCTTGATGCCGACCTCCTCCAGCGTCTCGCGCCGCACGGCATCTTCGATCGCCTCGCCCGGCTCCATGAAGCCCGCAATCAGCGAATAGAGCCCCTCGGGAAAAGCATCCTGGCGCCCGAGCAATACCCGGTCGCCGCGCGTCACCAGCATGATCACCACCGGATCGATGCGCGGAAAATGCTGCGCGCCGCACTCGGTGCAGATGCGCTTCCAGCCGCCCTCGGCGATCTCGGTGGGGGCACCGCAGACCGAACAGAAGCGATGCGTCATATGCCAGCCAAGCACCCCCTTGGCCGTGGCCGCCACCGCCGCATCGCCTGCGGGGATCTCACCCGCGATCTGGCGCAGATCGACGAACTTGGCCCCGGCGATGAACTTTTGCTGCAAGCGCTCGCGGTCGTGGTGGGAGTAATCGGCGGCAAAGCAGGGGGTATCTTCGTAAAGGCCGAGGAAAATCGGCTCCTCAGCGGCCATCTGCAGTGTCTGGGGTAGGGGCGGCACCCAGCCGAGATGGCGCCAGCCATCGCCCATGGCGATCATCGGGCGCCCGTCCCAAAACGGCAACAGCCGCGCCGATGCATCGCGCAGCAGACGCCGGGTCGAGGTACGCAAATGGGCGGCACGGTCGAGTTGGGCACCGCCGGAGGCGAAGGTCACGGGGTAGGTAAAGCTCATCGGTTGTCCCTTAAACCCGTTGGGGTTGCGCCGCAACGTATGCTGGCGTGCAATCGCCGCCAGCTTTTGGCGGCACAGGGTTGTCTTGGGGGGCTGAGCCGCGTATCTATTGAGGCGAGAGGTTGGTGCGGGCGGACGCCTCGCCAACCCGGTCAGGTCCGGAAGGAAGCAGCCGTAACGAGCTTTGTTCGGGTCGCTGCCAGCCTCTCACCCCCTCCCCGCCGCGGGCTCTTTGTGGGTCGCTCGGCTTAGCCGCTGCGCCTGGGGCCCATGACGGATCATCCTGACAGCACTACCGCGCATGATGGCCGTTATCTGGGCCTGGCCCGGCGCTACCGCCCAGGACATTTCCGCGATCTGATCGGCCAGGAAGCGATGGTGCGCACGCTCACCGCCTCGTTCGAGCAAGGCCGCATCGCCCAAGCCTTTATCCTGACCGGCGTGCGCGGTGTGGGCAAAACCACCACAGCGCGCATCCTGGCCAAAGGGCTCAATTGCGAGCGCGGCGACGGCCCGACCATCGATCCTTGCGGTGAGTGTCCGGCCTGCCAGCGCATTGCCGCGGGCACCCATGTCGAAGTGATCGAGATGGATGCGGCCTCCAACACGGGCGTCGATTACATCCGCGAGATCAACGACGCCGTGCGCTATCGCCCTGCCGAGGCGCGCTATAAGGTCTATATCATCGACGAGGTGCACATGCTCACCACCTCGTCGTTCAACGCGCTGTTGAAGACGCTGGAGGAGCCGCCCGAGCACGTCGTCTTCATCCTGGCCACCACCGAGATCCGTAAGGTGCCCGTCACCGTGCTCTCGCGCTGCCAGCGCTTCGATCTGCGCCGGATCGAGCCTGAGGCGATGATCGCCTATCTGGCCATGGTGTCCGAGAAGGAGGGCGCTACTATCGAAGACGGCGCGCTGGCGTTGATCGCGCGCGCTGCCGAGGGCTCGATGCGCGATGCGCTCTCGATCCTCGATCAGGCGCTCACGCCCGGGACCGAGACCACTGCCGAGCAAGTCCGCGCCATGCTGGGATTGGCCGATCGTGGCCGCATCATCGATCTGTTCGAGGCGATAATGCGCGGCGATGCCAAGGCCGCGCTCGACGATCTCTCGCGCCAATACGCCGATGGCGCCGATCCGGCGGTGGTGCTGAAAGACCTGGCCGATCTCACCCATTGGCTCTCCGTCATCCGCATCTCCGAGAGCGCCGCCGACGATCCCACCGTGGGCCCTGACGAGCGCGCACGGGGCCGCGATCTGGCGGGACGGCTCTCCATGCGCGTGCTGACGCGGACCTGGCAGATGCTGTTGAAGGCCTTGGAGGAGGTCGCCATCGCGCCCAACGCCATGATGGCCGCCGAGATGGCGCTGATCCGGCTGACCCATGTCGCCGATCTGCCGCCTCCCGAAGAACTCGTGCGCCGCCTGACCGAGGAGAGTACGCGCCCTGCCCCCTCGACGACACCGCCCCCCAATGGCGGCGGCGCCCGCCTCAGCGCCATCGGCGGCGGGCGCGTGGCGGCACCCGAGCCTGTCCCGGAGAGCCCGCTCGCGGCCTACCCGAGCTTTGCCGATGTCACGGCGCTCCTCTCGGAAAACCGCGAGATCCGCCTGCTGGAGGCCATCGAGACCCACGTCTCGCTCGTCGCCTACCGCCCCGGCGTGATCGAGTTTCACCCGGTTGAAAACGCCCCCGCCGATCTCGCCGCCCGCCTCGCCGACACCCTGCGCCGTCTGACGGATGCGCGCTGGTCGGTGGCGCTGACCGACACCCCGGGCGAGCCCACCCTGGCCGCAACCAAACACGCGCGCGAAACTGAGGCCCGCACCCGCGCCGAAGACCATCCCATGGTCAAAGCAGCCCTCGCCGTCTTTCCCGACGCCGAAGTGCGCACTGTGCGCCGACCCGCCGACACCCCCGCCATCCTACCCACGATGCTAGAGCGCATCGACGTGGACGAAATGATCGACGACGACCCCTTCGAGGAGGACTGAACATGTTCAAGGGACTGGGAGACATGGGCAAGCTGATGCAGCAAGCCCAGGAAATGCAAGCAAAATTCGCCGAGGCGCAAGAACGCGTCAAAGCCATCGAGGCCGAGGGCTCCGCCGGCGCCGGCCTAGTCAAGGCCCGCGCCTCTGCCGAGGGCGAGGTGCGCGCGCTTGATGTGGATCCCTCGCTCCTCGATGGTTCGGAGGACAAGGCGGTGCTCGAAGACCTGATCGTCGCCGCCATCAACGACGCGACCGGACGCGCGCGCGAGGCCGGTCAAGCCGAGATGGCCAAGGTCACCGAGGGGCTGCCGCTGCCGCCGGGCATGAAGATGCCGTTCGGCTGAGCGTCACGCCGCGCGCTACCCCGATGTCCGACAAGGCGATCGAGCGCCTGATCGATTATCTCGCCCGCCTGCCGGGCCTCGGGCCGCGCTCGGCGCGCCGAGCGGCGCTCGCCTTGGTCAAGCGCCGCGAACGCCTGCTGTTGCCGCTCGCCCAGGCCATGGCCGATGTGGCGCGCGAGGTCAGGCCGTGTCCGCTCTGCGGCAACCTGACCACCGAGGACATCTGCAGCATCTGCCGCGATCCCAAGCGCGACGCCACGCTGATCTGCGTCGTCTCCGAAGTGGCCGATCTCTGGGCGATGGAGCGCTCGGGCGCCTTTCGCGGGCGTTATTTCGTCCTCGGCGGCACGCTCTCGGCCCTCGACGGAGTGACGCCCGAGATGCTGCGCATCCCCGATCTGGCCCAGCGCGTGCGCTCTGAGGGCGTGCGCGAAGTGGTGTTGGCGCTCAACGCCACCGTCGAGGGCCAGACCACAGCGCATGTCATCGCCGAGCATCTGGGCGGCACCGGCGCGCGGCTCTCTTCGCTGGCCCAAGGCGTGCCCATCGGCGGTGAACTCGACTACCTCGACGACGGCACCTTGAGCGCAGCACTCGCCGCCCGGCGCCCATTGTGAGCGGATCGGATGCCCGCGCGCCGAGCCTGGCCGACATCGAAGCTCTGGCCGCCGAAGCCCTCGCGGCCATCCCCGAGCCGTTCCACACGGCCCTAACAGGCGTGGTGATCCGCGTCGCCGAGTTCGCCGACGACGAAACCCTCGACGCCATGCAGATCGAGAATGCGTTTGAGCTGACCGGCCTCTACCGCGGCACGGCGCTGACCGAGCGTTCCGTGGCGGACTGGGGCGGCCTGCCCGACGAAATCTGGCTCTACCGCCGCCCGATCCTCGACGAATGGGCCGAGCGCGGCGATGTCGGCCTCGCCGCTCTCGTGCGCCACGTGCTGATCCATGAGGCGGCCCACCACTTCGGCTGGTCCGACGAGGACATCGCCGCCGTGGACGACTGGCGGTTGTGATCAGCCCCACAGATTACCCCCGCAGCGCCGCGATACGGCCAACAAGGCCCGCCGTGGCCGCATCCTCACCCGCAGCCTCGCCCTTTTCGACTAGGG
>JBCDHK010000060.1:0-14065 GCA_038750185.1 Pseudomonadota bacterium | reverse complement strand
TGTCGCTGAGGGCGCTCAAGCTCGCCTCGCGTTGGGCCGCGTCTTGACGGGTGTTGTCGAGCGCGGCTTCGAGGGCGCTCAGACGGGCCGCCATGGCGCTTTCGCGTTCGTCGAGGCGCACCTCCAAGGCGTCGAGCGCTGCGCCCTGGGGCAACAGCGCTTGGGCGACGCCTTCGGGCAGATAGGGCGCCAGGCGCGGCGCGGCCCAGAGCGCCACACCCGCCCCCACGAACGCCGCCACCAGCAGCCCAAGCCCCGTGGCGGCACTCATGCCTTGGGGGTCGTCTGCGCTGGTGTCGTCTTCGGCGTGCTCATCGAGCATGTCCTCGAAGGCGCCCTGCTCGGGGGTGTCCTCGGCTGAGGCTCTTGAGGAACCATCGTCGCCTGGGCGGTCCGGGGGAGAGGGTCGGCGCATCGGGTCGTCCTCCGCTGGGGCGCTCATGGCTGCGTGCCGAGGGCTTGAACGATGGCTTGGCGCATCGCCGCCGAGTCGGGCCGGGGTGCGACCAAAATACCCGTGAGTGCGGCTGCGGCCAACGGTTGCGCGGCGCGCTCGGAAATCGCGAGGACGCGCGGTGGCGTGGCCAGCGTCGTCAAGTGGCCCAACAGCACCCGCGCGGCGCGCTGCGACCAGACCGTGGCGAGAGCGATCCGGCCTGCCCTCAAGGCATGGCCAACCTCGGCCGAGGGCGGGCCGGTTTCCTCGGCCGCATAGACCACCGCCTCGCTGACGTGACGCCCGAAGGCCTCCAAGCGGGCCTTGAGATCGCCCGTGCTCTCACGCCCGCGTGGGTGGAAAAAGCGCCCCATGTCCGAGCGCACCGCTAGCTCAGTCAGCGCCTCGGCGTCGCGCCCGGCACTGAGCGTGAGCTTGAAGCCAAGCCCGCGCGCCACCTCCGCCGTGCGGTCGCCGACCGCAAGCACCGGCAGATCGCGGCGCGGCGAGAGCGCGGCAAAGGCGCGGATGCCGTTGGCCGAGGTGATGAGCAGCGCCTCGACCGCCGGGGGCAGCGTGATCTCAGCCATCAGCGGCACGATGCGCGTGAGCGGCCAGATGAGGGTCTCGATACCGTCCTCGGCCAGCGCCTCGGCAAGGGGGCGGTTCTCCTCGACGGGACGGGTGAGCAAGACGGTGCGCGCGGGCCCGCTCACGCGGTGAAAAAGCCGGTGCCGCCACGCGCGCGCAGTTCCTGGGCGGCATCGGCGCCCATCGCCTCGGCCTCCGAGAGCGACCCGCGGCGCTCGGTGGCAAGGCGCTCGGAGCCGTCGGGGCGCACGATCTCGCCGCGCAGGTGCAGGCTCTGGCCCTTGATCATAGCAAGCCCGCCGATGGGCGTGCGGCACGAGCCGTCGAGCCCTTGGAGAAAACGCCGCTCTGCCGCAAGGCGAATGGCGCTCTCGGGGTGGCCGATGGGCGCGAGGAGTGCTGCGGTGGTCTCGTCGTCCTCTCGGATCTCGATGCCGATGGCGCCTTGGGCGACGGCGGGCAGCATCTCTTCGGGCTCGATGGGGTGGGAGACGGTGTGGCCGAGGCGTTTGAGCCCGGCACAGGCCAGAAACGTCGCCACTGCCACGCCCCGCTCCAGCTTGGCCATGCGGGTTTGGACGTTGCCGCGAAACTCCACCGCCTCCAGATCGGGGCGGCGGTGCAGCAGTTGTGCCCGCCTGCGCAGCGACGACGTGCCCACCCGCGCACCCTCGGGCAGCGCTTCGATCCCGCTGTAGGTGAGGCTGACAAAGGCATCGCGCACGTCCTCGCGCTCCAGAATGCAGGGGATGACGAGGCCGTCGGGCAGCACCGTCGGCATGTCCTTCATCGAGTGGACGGCGGCGTCGATAGTGCGCGCGAGCAGCGCCTCCTCGATCTCCTTGGTAAAGAGGCCCTTGCCACCGACCTCTGAGAGCGCGCGGTCTTGGATCTTGTCGCCGCTGGTCTTGATGACCACGATCTCGAAGGCCGCCTCAGGCAGCCCATGCGCGGCCATCAGGCGGTCGCGGGTCTCGTGGGCCTGGGCCAGCGCCAGCGGTGAGCCGCGGGTGCCAAGGCGCAGCGGTCGGTCGGGGGAGGGCAGGGACATCACAGCTCTTGGGGCGGCTCTTGGTCGGAAGGCGATTGCCCCTTAGTAAGTCGGGCCAAGGTCATGGGCAAGGCGGAGGCCAGGGCGATGGCAGCGAGAACGATCCTCGGCATCGAAGCGAGTTGCGATGACACGGCTGCCGCTGTCGTGCGGGTGCCCGACAATGGCCAGGGCCCGGGCGAGATCGTGGCAGAGCGTGTGCTGGGCCAAGCCGATCTGCATGCGGGCTTTGGCGGGGTCGTGCCCGAGATCGCTGCGCGTGCCCATGCCGAGCGCCTCGACACGGCGGTGGCCGGCGTGCTGGAGAGCGTGCCCTTGACCAAGATCGATGCAATTGCCGTGACCGCTGGCCCCGGACTGATCGGCGGCGTACTCTCGGGCGTGATGCTGGCCAAGGGGCTGGCGGCGGGCACAGGATTGCCGCTCATCGGCATCAACCACCTCGAAGGCCACGCCCTGACCCCGCGCCTGACCGATGGCATCGCCTACCCTTACCTGCTGCTGCTGGTCTCGGGCGGGCATTGCCTCCTGGTCGCCGTCGAGGGGCTTGGGCGCTACCGCCGCCTCGGCTCGACCATCGACGACGCGCCGGGCGAGGCTTTTGACAAACTGGCCCGCGGGCTGGGCCTCGGCTTTCCGGGCGGGCCGGTGGTCGAGGCGCGGGCCAAGACGGGCGATGCCACGCGCTTTACCCTGCCGCGCTCGGTGCTCGGCGCCACCGATGGGCGGATGTCGTTCTCGGGGCTCAAGACCGCCGCCGTGCGCGTGCGCGATGGTTTGGTCGAGGCCCAAGGCGGGCTCTATCAGCGCGACATCGACGATCTCTGCGCAGGCTTCCAGGCCGCCGTGGCCGAGGTGCTGGCCATCAAAACCGCCTGGGCGCTGGCCCGCTTCACCGAGACCCATGGCTCGGGCGGGGTGCTGGCCGTGGCAGGAGGCGTCGCGGCCAATGCCACGCTGCGGGCTGCGTTGGAGGGGGTCGCCACGGAGGGTGGCTCTACCCTCATCGCCCCGCCGCTACGCCTTTGCACCGACAACGCCGCCATGATCGCCTGGGCCGGGGGCGAGCGTCTCTTGGCCGGCGCCATCGACCCGGAGGTCCGCCCCCGTCCACGCTGGCCCCTCGATACGGAGGCCACACCGTTGATCGGCTCGGGCCGCAAAGGCGCCAAGGCGTGAGCGCTCTTGCCAGCGCGCCCCGGGCCATGCCTGATGGCGCCAATCCAACGGGAGGACCCATGCTCTACGCCATCATCTGCCGCGACAAACCCGGCGCCCTCGACACCCGCAAAGCCAACCGCGAGGCCCATCTGGCCCACATCCACGCCAGCAAAGGCGCCATCGTCCAGGCCGGCCCGTTCCTCGATTCGGGCGGACAGATGTGCGGCTCGCTGCTGATCTTCGAGGGCGAGGACCAAGCCGAGGCCGAAGCCTGGGCCGCCGACGATCCTTACGCCAAGGCGGGCCTCTTCGAGAGCGTCGAGATCCGGCCCTGGAACCGGGTTCTGGGAGGCTGAGCGCCATGGCCTACTGGCTGTTCAAGTCCGAGCCCAACACCTGGTCCTGGGACGACCAATGCGCCAAGGGCGAGACCGGCGAGGAATGGGACGGCGTGCGCAACTACCAGGCGCGCAATAACATGCGGGCGATGAAGGTGGGCGAGCGCGGCTTCTTCTACCACTCGGTCAACGAAAAACGCATCGTCGGCGTGGTCGAGGTGATTGCCGAGAGCCACCCCGACAGCACCACCGAGGACGCCCGCTGGGATTGCGTCGACATCAAGGCCGTAGCCCCCATCCCCCGCCCCGTGACGCTGGCCGAGATCAAGGCCGAGCCACGCCTTGCCGAGTTTGCCCTGGTCAAACAGTCCCGCCTCTCGGTGGTGCCGGTGAACGAGGCGGAGTGGCAGGTGATCTGCGCGATGGGCGGGTATGAGGGCTGAGTGCCCTCACTTCACCTCGAAGATCGCCTCCACCTCCACGATCACGCCAAGCGGCAGCGAGGAGACGCCGACCGCCGCGCGGGCGTGGCGCCCTGCCTCGCCGAAGACCTCGACCATGAGGTCGGAGCAGCCGTTGACCACCTGCGGCTGCTGGTTGAAGCTGCCCGTCGAATTGACAAAGCCCGACAGCTTGACCACGCGGGTGACGCGGTCGAGGTCTCCCAGCGCTGCCTTGGCCTGGGCGATCAGCGCGAGGCCGCACTGGCGTGCTGCGGCTTGGGCGGCGGCGATGGCCGAGCCCTCGGGCGGGGCGCCGTCCACATGATCGGCGGCACTTAGCTGGCCGACGATCGGCCCCTCGGCGCCGAGCGAGATCTGGCCCGAAACGAACAGCAGGTTGCCGCTTTGCACGTACGGCACGTAGTTGGCCACCGGTGCGGTGGGCTCGGGCAGGGTGATGCCAAGCTCGGCGAGGCGGGTCTCGATGGTGGCGCTCATGGCAATGCTCCTCAGCTCAGGGACGCGCAAAAGCGCTGGATGCGCTGGCAGGCTTCTTCCAGCATCTCGTCCGAGGTGGCGTAGGAGACGCGGAAGTTGGGGCTGGTGCCAAAGGCCGCGCCAAAGACCGCCGCCACGCCCTCGGACTCCAGCAGTTCGGTGCAAAAATCCTCGTCGTTTGCGATGGTCTTGCCCGACGGCGTGGTGCGTCCGATCAGCCCGCGGATCGAGGGGTAGACGTAGAACGCCCCCTCGGGCACCAGGCAGTCGATGCCTTGGGCCTGGTTGAGCATGGAGACCACCAGATCGCGCCGTCGCTCGAACAGTTTGCAGTTCTCGGCGATGAAGCCCTGCGTGCCGGTGAGCGCCTCGACCGCGGCCCACTGGCTGATCGAGCACGGGTTGGAGGTCGACTGCGACTGTACTTTACGCATGGCGCGGATCAGGGGCTCAGGCCCGCCCGCGTAACCGATGCGCCAGCCGGTCATGGCATAGGCTTTGGAGACGCCGTTGACGGTAAGGGTGCGCTCATGGAGGCGCGGCTCGACCTCGACGGGCGTGACGAACTCGAATGGTTTGTAGGCGATGTGCTCGTACATGTCGTCGGTCATCAGCCAGACGTGGGGGTGGCGCATCAGGACATCGGTCAGCGCCTGCATCTCGGCGCGGGCATAGCCTGCGCCCGAGGGGTTGGAGGGCGAGTTGAAGATCAGCCACTTGGTGCGCTCGGTGATCGCGGCTTCCAGCGCCTCGGGGGTCATTTTGTAGGCGCTCTCGGGGCCGGTCTCGATGGTCACGGGCGTGCCGCCGCCGAGCAACACCATATCCGGGTACGACACCCAATAAGGCGCCGGGATCAGCACCTCATCGCCCGGATTGAGCGTGGCGATCAGCGCGTTGTAGAGCACCTGCTTGCCGCCGGTGCCGACCGAGATCTGCTCTGGCGCATACTCCAGCCCGTTCTCGCGCTTGAATTTCTCGGCGATGGCGCGCTTTAGCTCGGGCATGCCGTCAGGCGCGGTGTATTTGGTGCGCCCGGCGTCGATGGCGCGCTTGGCGGCGTCCTTGATATTAGCCGGAGTGTCGAAATCGGGCTCGCCCGCGCCGAGGCCGATCACGTCGCGCCCGGCCGCCTTCAGCTCGGCCGCCTTGGTGGTGACGGCGATGGTGGGCGAGGGTTTGACGCGGGCGAGGGTCTCGGAGAGCAAGGGCATGGCGTGCCTCTTCGGTTGACGGTTGCACCGCACTCCTAGCCCCGCGCGTGCCGCCTCGCAAGGCATGCGCGGGGCTGCGACGTCATGGCGGGCTGCTCGGGCGGCTTAGGGCGCACCGCTGCCGGGTGGCCGGACGGGTAGCGCTCAGTTAGAGTGCGCTGCAACACAATAAGACAGCGCCGGAGGAAGCCGCCATGGATGACTACAGCGAGGATGCCGCCACCTTTGGCGACCGATTGGCGCTGGCACGCGAGGGGCTGGGGCTGAGCCAGGCCCAACTGGCGCGCCGCTTGGGCCTGCGCGTGCAGACCGTGCGCAACTGGGAGGGCGACCGCTCCGAGCCCCGCGCCAACAAACTGCAGATGCTGGCCGGGTTTCTCAATGTCTCCATGGTCTGGCTGATGACTGGGGAGGGGGCGGGCGGGCCGAGCCCTGCGGCGGCCCCCGCCGAGGAGGCCCCCGCGGGGCTGCACGAGGCGCTGGCCGAGATCCGCGATCTGCGGGTGCTCCAAACCCAGATCACCGACCGTTTGGCCCGGCTCGAAAAGCGTCTGCGCCTGATCTCGAAGGAGGGCTGAGCGGGCCGGCTCTGCGGCCTTGGCGCCGTCGCCGGCTTGAGCTAGGTTCGCGCGCAAAGGAGACCCGCATGACCGATCCCGCCCGTCTGCCCGCCAATACTCCCCGCGCGCCAGAGAGCAGCGAGACCCGTCTCAAGCGCCTCAAGCTGCGCTCGTGGCGGCGTGGTACGCGCGAGATGGATCTGATCTTTGGGCGCTGGTTCGATGCCGAGGCCACCGTGCTCAGCGAGGCCGATCTGGACGCCTATGAGCGGCTGATGGAGGAAAACGACTGGGATCTCTACTATTGGATCACCGGCGCACGCGAGACGCCTGAGCGCGCTGTCCCCTTGGTCGAACGCATCGCGCGCTTTCACGAGATGCGCTGAGCCTCACGCCGCCCTAATCTCCAACCGCGATTACGCGGCCATGGTAGAGCGGCATGGTGGGCTGTCCGGTCGGCGAGCCGCCCGCGGGCTCCAAGCTGATGGCGAAGGTATCGCCGGGTGCCGTATTGAGACCGCGGCGCAGCGTCGGCTCGGACGGCAATAGCCCGAGCGAGACCGGGCGCGTCGCACCAGCGGGCAACTGCCACATCTCAAAGGCACGATCAGGCGGCGCCTCCATGGGCACAGGGACCAGCGTCGCCACCCCCGATTGCACATCGAACTGCACGATCATGCCCGGCGCACTGGGATCGGCATCGGCTTGGACCACAGCCACATAGCGCTTGGCCGGGGCAGGGGGCGCAAGCACCAGCGCCACCGCCGCCGTCGCCTGCCAAAGCCGGACCCGGCGGCGCAGGCGCTCTAGTAGGCGCTCCTGCCCCTCACCGTCGATGCGCGCCTCGATGGCCTCGAACAGCCGCTCGGGCGGCGCCACCGGGGCCACCAGATCGGCCAAAACGGCAAAGCGCGCCTCCCAGGTCTCGCGCGCGGCGCGCTCGGCCACGCTCTCCCGCCCGGGCGGGATCAGACCGAGCGCGCGCTCGGCTGCGGTCAGATCGCCCCTCTCGCCGATACCCGCCATCTCAACCGTCCATGCACGTGCGCAGATCGGCCAAGCCGCGCCGCAACCACGTCTTGACCGTGTTGACCGGGCTGTCGAAGCGCTCGGCCAGGCTCTCGCGGGTGTGGCCCTCGTAGTAGGCCAAGAGCACCAACTCGCGCGTGCGCAGATCGAGGCGCGATAGGCAATCGAGCAGCATCATGATGGCCAAGCTGCCCTCGGGGTGTTGGGTTTCGTCGGGTAGGGCCTCGATCAAGGCGATCTCCCTTTCGCTGCAGGCGCCGCCTGGTTTGCCAGCCCGGCGCAGCGCATCGATGGCACGGTTGCGCGCCAGCACCGCCAGCCACGCACCCGCGCGCCCGCGCGCTGGATCAAACCGCTCCGCCTCGCGCCAAACCGCGACAAACACCTCCTGGAAGGCATCTTCGGCCAGCGCCTTGTCCCCACAGATACGCAGCACCAGCGCAAATAGTTTCGGCCCGATGCGCTGGTAGAGTTCGCTAAAGGCGGCACGGTCGCCCCGCGCGATGGCCCCGAGCAGGCGGCCTTCGTGGTCGTGGGGGGGCGGATCGGGTCTGTTCACGGGCGACTCCTGCACGCTGCTCGGGTGGGAAATACCTAGCTAAGCGGTTGTTAACTAGAATTTCTCCCATCGTTTTCGGAACGTCAAGAGGGAGACGTTCCTATCAGAAGACGCCGGCGACTGCGGGACCGGCTGTAATGGTCAACCTCCTGCAACGTCTGATGCCCGGTCCAAGCAGCAATCCGGGCCGTCTCCCAGCCCAGTTCTATCAACATCGTCGCCCGCGCTTTTCGCAGTCCGTGAAAGGCCAGTCCGCGCCCCGCAAGGCCAGGAACCGCATCGACAGCCCGTTTGAAAAAGTAGTTCATCGAGCGCACGCTGCGGCGCTCGCCGTCGTGGTTTTGTATCCACGGCGAACGGCCTTCCGCATGGGCCAAAGCGGCGACAAGATGCGCGTGGTCTTCCGCTAGATCCCCCCAGCCCTCAGGCAGTGTGCGAAGCGGCACCGAGACCGGGCCTTGCGTCTTCTGCTGAATGAAGCTGATCCAGCCGTCCAGCCCGACGTCGTCTGCACCAAAGCGCGCCACATCCGCACGCCGGGCTGACGTCCAATAGGTCAGCTCGAAGGCCAGCCGCTCCTCAGACCCATAGGACCAATGCGCGCGAAACGCTGCGATCTGCTCAGGCGACCAAACCTGAAACCCATCACTGTTGGCACCGCGCGCACGTCGAGGCTGCTTTACGTCAGCCGCAACGCTACGATCCACTAATCCCATCTCGACGGCATGCCCAAGCAGGGATCGCCAAGCGCGCAACCTGTTATCCGCCTCACCGTGTGTCATGTCCTCGATATCGCGACGCAGATGGGCTGCTGTCAGATCAGCCACCATCAACTCACCGGCGGTGGTCTTGCCGCTTCGGCCACGTTTCTGGATGAGGCGACGTATTGCGGCCCCTCGGCTTTGGCGGGTGACTGGCGAGTACGACTGCCACGTGCGGCTGTTCGTGTAGGATCGCGCGACTGCGGCAAGAGTTCCAGCTTTGTTTCTGATCACCGCAGGCGCAGGCGCGCTGTCCAGGGCTTGATAATAGGCCCGGAGGAACTTCGGATGATCCTCGGGCAGATTAGGAAGGCGGACAGTCTTCCCGCTGGGCGGTTCGACGTAGATACGCAGTGAACCGTCCTTGTTGCGCCGGTGTTTGATGTACCGAAGCCGGCCTAAAATACGTCGTCTGGGCATTTGCCGCCGACTTGGCCCTGGTAGGGCAGATCGTCAACCCATGCGTCCAGATCGAGACGATCATAGAAGACCATGCCCTCATGGGTCCGCTTTGGGAGCGCCAGTTCAAAGAGCTTGGCCTGTGAGATACCTAAATAGGCAGCTGCTCTGGTCGCGCGCATCAGACGTGGCTGGATCTCTATGTTCGGACGAGGCGTCGTGCTCAAGCCGCGGCCCTCAGATCTTCCACCGCCCCGACGAACGTCCTCACGAACGCCGCCGCGAGGGCCGGTACGATTGCATTGCCGAAACCGCGCAGTCGCACCACGCGGGCGGGTATCCCATGAGCCAGCGGGAATGTGCTGGGCTCAACCGGTCTCCATCGTCCATCTCGGCAAAGGAGCCAGTCAGCATCTCGCCAGAGGCCGTGAAGCGGGCTGGTTCGGCTGTCGTGCCCGAAGAGGCCAAGGCTGCCATCTGGCTCAGCGGCACTCCGGTGTCGTGCGGTCTGGGGGGAAGGCTGCCCCGGTTGTGGTCTGTGGCCGTAGGTGTCGCCCAGCCCGAAAGCAGTGCCGTCGTCTGGCGGCTGCTGTCGGTGTTGCCCGCTGTGTTGTACCGCCCCGGCACGCCTGGATTGCCCGCCATGGGGGTCGGCCACCCGGACAGCCCCGAAGAACAGCCGCTGTCGTTTGTGCGGCGCGCCGATGCCCGCAGCACCGGTATCAACAGCCCCGACGAGGTAGCCCATCGCTTCCAGCGCAGGGTGTAGAGCAGACAGCCAGACGAGCCCATCTCGGCCCGCCACCTGCTCTCCAAAAATCCAGCCAGGGCGAGCCGCCTCGACGTGAGCGAGCCAGACCGGGGCGAGATGGCGGGGGTCTTCGGCACCGAGCCGCTTGCCGGCCGCGCTCCAGGGCTGGCAGGGCAGGCTTGCTGTCCAGACGGGGAAGTCGTCTGGCCATCCTGCGAGCCGGAGGGCGTAAGGCCATCCTCCGATACCGGCGAAGGCGTGGAAGGTTCGGGCTCGTCCCAGAGCGGCAACATCAACGTCTGCGATGGATCGGGCATCGACGTCTCCCGGTGGCAGGTGGCCGGCTTCGATCAGGGCGCGCAGCCACACGGCGACCCTCGGGTCGTTGTCGTTGTAGAGGGTGGCTCTACTCATAGCCGCTCCAGGGGTGTGTCGGCGCTGAGGTAGAGGGGGTGGCGCGGGCTGCCGGCCTTGGTGAGGCCGAGGCAGAACAGCGGTGCGTCGATGCAGCTGGACAGGGTGGCGACCTGGTGGTCTCGACTGCGAAAGACGCCATGATTGCCCCAAGCGCAGACGACAGGACCGTCGGCGTCGTCTATCGCGTCGGCGATGTAGCGATCGTTGTCGGGTCCGATGGGATCGTCGGCCGCCATCATCTCGGCGGGCGAGGTGGCGCGGTAGGCGAATAGGTTGACCATCACCAGCCCACCGCAGCCGTCACGGGTGGCAAAGCCCCGGCAGCGGCGGACGGTCGGATCGTCCTGGCGCGCGTCAGCCGTGCTCGGGTTGAGCAGGATGAACACCGCTGTCGGCAACAGCCGATCCCACTGGCGCGAGAGGCTGTAGCGGTAGAGACCGCAGTCCGAGAAGGTCGCATCCGCGTCGATCAGCCCGATCATTCAGCCCGACCCCTTATGGGGCAAGCCTTCAAGGGCGGAGATCATCGCGACGATAGCCTCGCCTGCCGCACGGTGTTCTTCAGGCACAGCAGCCAACTGCTCGCGCAACTCAAGCGGCCAGTTGGGATAGGGAAGCCCGCCCGCCGGGCTCTTCTGCGGGATCGGCGCTGAATCGGGCGCGGTCAGCATCCGCAACACCGTGACCGCCGCCCGTGCGCCCTGTAGCGTGACGATGTCCTCGACACCGTCTTTCGGCGCGGGTGCGCTCGCGCTCTGATCGACCTGCGTCATAGGCATGTCTCCGAGATGAAAAACACGAAGAGGATCAAGACCAGCGCGAGCCCCTGGCAGGCTTGAGGCAGCCAGCGCATCAGGATTTCTCCGCCTGAGCCACGCGCTCGGCCTCCAGGCGCGCATCTAGCTCGGCCTCGAAATGCGCGCGCATTCTGGCCGACGCCCGATCGAGCCGATCGAGGCTCGTCAGCGTGTCGCGCGCCAGATGAGCCGAGCCTGCATCTTCTGCAACGTTGTCGAGCTTTCTGCTGCACACCAGTTCATGGGCGGCGCCGAGCACCGTGGCGAGGTGCGGCTCTCGAGGATCTTCAACAGCCGCGGCTTCGCCCCAAGCCTGACAGGCATAGTGCTCAGCGAGGGTGAAACTCCGCACACGGGTCTGGGGCGGCTTACTGGCCGTCGACATTAGCGAGTCCTCCATAGAACGAGCCTGAGCGCGGCGATGCCGACCACGAAGCAAAGGCGTTGGTACAAGCAAAACGGGCTGGGCATTGAGCCTCCTTGCGCGCTGGCGGCGCGCTGATGGCGGTTACGGTAAAGGGGCGATACAGTGGTGGCGGGCCGCGCATGCAGGCGCGACCCGCCTTTCCCCAAAGCCTGCCAGACAGGCAAAGGAGAACCGATGTTTAAGCGATTGATCGTGCCGCTGATGGCGGCGGTGCTGGGCGCGTGTGTCATGAGCGCGGCCTCAGCACAGAGCGTTGCCGGGCAAGATAAACAGGCCTACGCTGAGAAGCGCGCCCACGATAGCAACCAGGGTGACCCTGAGCCCCGTATCGGCGAAGTCGTCACCATCCCAGCCAGTGTTGAGCAGGCCAATTTTCTGCAGGAGGAAAGCAATAACCAACCCGAGGCAAATCAAACAGCTAATGAAAGCGCTGGTGACAATGAGAAAGCCCCCGAGCCTTATGAAGATAGCCCCGGTATATTTACAAACATATGGAGCTTTATCGACCTTTACATCATTGGTTATTGGAGGGATAAGCCCGAGTGGGCTCAGATAGTCGTAAGCATTATCACTGCTGGGGCGCTGATTTGGAACGTGGTGAACGGCAACAAGGCGCTCAAGATTGCCGCCGAGGCCAACGAGACCGCGCTGCGAAACGGCGAGAAACAAAACCGACCATACATCCTGATCGAAAGCGTCGAGATGGAGGAACTCGCCAATGAGGGCGGCGTCCCATTGATCAGCGCCAAAGGGCCGCCTCGGAACTTCGGTAACTCTCCCGCCCTCGATCTCAGCTGGAGCGCTCATGCAAAGATCTGTGCATGGCCCAAACCGGACGACCCCCTTATCGCCGATGCTGTGGGAGACCCGGGCAAGCGGGTTTTCCTGGGGCCTGGTCAAACGCTGGACGCCGGAGAGTTTGATCGCTTCGATCTGACCGAGGGAGACATTGAGGCGATCAGGCGCGGCGACAAAGCGATCTATTTCTACGGGCGCATTGACTACACCGATGTTCACGGGCGCTTGCGCAAGACGCTGTTTCGATATTGCGCCGCTGGCTGGGACTTCATGAGCAAACCCACGCGCGTCCACTCCGAAGGCAACTACGCCGATTGAGGCCAGAGCAGTACAGGCGAGAAGCGCGCGGCGCAGCATCACTGGCCACCCGGCAGGCCGAGCCCACTTAGCGTGACGTGGACCGCGCCGGTTTCGCGCACCTCGGGCATCTCTCGGAGGATCTGAACCTTGAGGACGGGCGCGCCTGTGGCGGGCTCGCGTTGAGGCTCGGTGGTGCCTGGGGCGTCAAACATGCGGTGTCTCCCATACCGCAGGGGTGCGGCTGTGAGATAACACTACGCTTTATGTAGTGATTGGTCAATGGCAATACTGCGAAAAATGCAGTGTTTGAAGATTACTATGATTCTCTTATTTGATACATATCATGAACATAATTGCAAAAGGTGCTGCCGTGTGGTTCAAAATCATCGCTGAAATCCCAAAGGACCGGCTGGATGAGGCTATTGAGGCGTTGTCTCGTCTTCCGGTGCGCTCAAATCTTGCGCAAGACCCTGAAGCATCCGAGCAGCAGTTGGGGCATAAGCCGGGTCGATCTTCAGAACAATCTCCAAAAGAGCAAGCCTCTTCTGGTCTTCCTCGGGAAGATCAAAAATAGCCCAAAACGGCAGATCAAAAGCATCAGCAAGTCTTTCTAGCCGATCAAGTGTCTTTAGGTTTTTACCGTTTTCAATTCTTGAGATAGTCGCGTCAGTCATGCCAGTTCGCTCGGCGAGCTGAACTAGTGACCAACCGCGGCTTTCTCTCAGAGATTTCACACGCGTCCTCATGCGAGATACGCTACGAGAAGTGCAATCTTGTTCCATGCCTAAGTTCGTAGTGTCATCCAAGATATTGCTTGATGGATCACTACAATTTTCGTAGTGTTGGCACATGAGCCCTCTCTCGCGATACCTCGCCCTCAATGGTGAAACACAAGCCAGCTTTGCGCAGCGTGGCGGTTGGCCTGTTGCGACCGTCTGGCGTTGGTGCTCGGGTGACATGATCCCACGCCAAGCCAACCGAAAGCGCATCTATAAGCTTACCAAGGGGGCTGTCAGTGGAGCCAGTTGGTTTGAGGAAGAGGGCTCGATCAAACCCCAGGACGCCGCATGACTGCGCTCGCACCCAATCCGTGCCGGTCATGCCCGCACCCCTTACCGTCGTCCCCGACGCGGACGTGGGCTTCATATGTTTTAATTCAAGACCAATGGTGTGGGCTATGATCCAGCCAGGGCGACCCTCTGGCATCACCACGCAGCCCGAGCCCCCCTGGTGGGCCAGAGCGCGTGAGTTGCGTGGCCTGGGTCTAAACAACAACGAAATCGCGGCCTACTGCGGAAAAAGCGTGAGGGGTGTCGAGGACGCGCTGCGGGCAACCCCGCGCCCGACTACCGCCAACCGCCCCTGTTTGTGCTGCGGCACTCCCATTGCCTCGACCGGCCCCGGCCATCGCCTCTTCACCGCGTGTCGTGGTCGCAGCGACAACCCGCTGGAGCCGTAGCCATGACCGCGCCGCAACCAACACCCCAACATGCCGAGACAGGGATTTCAGAAACCCCACCCATCCCCTTCCCCGT
>JBCDHK010000059.1:0-14274 GCA_038750185.1 Pseudomonadota bacterium | reverse complement strand
TCGCCCGCGCCATCCGCGCTTTCTGGCGCGGGTGCCGCCCTCTCGGCTGGCGCTTTGGTCGTTTCTAGTCGCGCTGGCGCATGGTGCGGGGCTGATGATCGTGCCGCTCTATCTCGGCATCTGCGGGCTCTATGTCGCGGGCGCAGGCGATCTGGGTCTTGGCGTGCTGATGGGCACGGGCGTCGGCAGTGCGCTCATCGTCGGCGCGGTCCATACTGTGGCCATGTTCGGTGCAGGCGGCGCCGTGGCGCTTGGCGTCTACCACTGGCTGGGACTGCGGTTTTTGCGCCAAAGCTGGTTTGATCTTGACCGGGTCTGGGCGGCGAGCCTTGCCCTGGTCGGCGCGGTGGCGCTGGCCTTGGCGCTTTAGCCGGGAGGCACAAACGCCATGACTGACGAGAGCGCCGCCACGCCTGCCCCCCAAGGCCCCCTCGCCGGGCTCAAGGTGGTCGATCTGACCCATGTCATGGCCGGGCCGACCTGTACGCTGCTCCTCGCCGATCTCGGCGCCGAGGTGATCAAGATCGAACGCCCTCCCGCGGGCGACGACACCCGCCGCATGGTGCCGCCCTGGCAGGGCGACCAGTCCGCTGCCTATCTGATCGTCAACCGCCACAAACGCGGCATCGTCGTCGATCTCAAGACCGAGGCCGGGCGCGAGGTGGTGCGCCGTCTCGTGCGCAGCGCCGACGTCCTGGTCGAGAACTACCGCCTCGGCGCCCTCGACAAGCTGGGCTTGGGCTATGAGGCGCTCGCTGCCGACAACCCCGGCCTGATCTGGTGTTCGATCTCGGGCTATGGCCGCACCGGGCCCTATGCGGCCAAGGGCGGCTTTGATCTGATGGCCCAGGCTATGAGTGGCTTGATGAGCTTTACCGGCGAAGGCCCTGGGCGTCCGCCGGTCAAGGTCGGCGCGCCGGTGGCCGATATCACTGCGGGGATCCTGGGCGCGCTCGGCATCCTGGCCGCCCTCAATGAGCGCGCCCACTCCGGGCGAGGCCAGATCGTCGACACCTCGCTGTTCGAGGCGGCGATCCTGCACACCTTCTGGCAATCGGCCATGGCGTTTGCCTCCGGGGCGGCGCCGGGGCCGCTTGGCAGTGCCCATCCGCTGAACGGCCCCTATCAGGCTTTCGCGGGCTCGGATGGCTGGTTCGTGGTCGGTGCGGCCAACCAGGGCAACTGGCTGCGGCTGACGGCAGCACTCGGGCGCGACGACCTGGCCGCCGATCCGCGCTTTGCCGGCAATCCCGAGCGCCTGCAAAACCTCGACGCGCTGGTGGCGCTCCTGGAGCCGGTGTTTGCCGCCAAGACCGTCGCCGAGTGGTGCGCGCTCCTGGAGGAGGCCGGTGTGCCCGTGGCCCCCGTGCTCGACGTGTTGGCCATGCACCGCGATCCGCAAGCTCTTGCGCGCGGCATGGTGGGGGCGGTCGAGCACAGCGCGCTCGGCACCATTCCGGCCCTTGGCCATCCGATCGCCTTCTCGCGCACGCCCGTGGGACTAGGCGAGGGCGCGCCACTCCTCGGCGAGCACACCCGTGCAGTGCTGGCCGAGACCGGCTACAGCGCCGACGACATCGAGGCGCTGCTTGCCTCAGGCGCGGTCATGGCCCACGAATAGAGCGCCAACGCCCCAGCCCAGGAGGCACACCGTGAGCGCCGAGACGACTGGCGAGATGACTGGCGAGCCCATGCTCAGCCTCGAAGGGGTCGAGGCGCATTATGGCAGCGTGCAGGCGCTGTTCGGCGTCGATCTGGCCGTGGCGGCAGGGCAGGTGACGGCGCTGCTCGGGCGCAACGGCATGGGCAAGACCACCGCCATTCGCGCCGTCTTACGCCTGACCCCACCCACCGCCGGGCGCATCCGCTTCAAGGGGCGCGATCTGGCGGGTCTGGCTCCCCATCGCACGGCGCGCCTTGGGCTTGGGCTTGTGCCCGAGGGCAGGCGCTGTTTCCCCAATCTCAGCGTGGCCGAGAACCTGCGCGTGGCCGCCCGGCGCGGCCCTTGGGACCGTGCCCGCGTCGAGGCGCTGTTTCCCCGCCTCAAGGAGCGCCGCCGCCAGTCCGCCGCCACCCTCTCGGGTGGCGAGCAGCAGATGCTGGCCATCGGGCGCGCCCTGATGACCAACCCACGCCTTCTGATCCTGGACGAGGCCACCGAAGGCTTGGCGCCGACCATCCGCACCGAGATCTGGGCCGCGCTGGCCGCCCTCAAGCGCGAGGGCCAGGCGATCCTGATCGTCGATAAATCGCTGGCCGAGCTATTGCCCCTCGCCGATGCCTGCACCGTGCTAGAGCGCGGTCAGAGCGTCTGGCACGGCGCCCCCGCAGCCCTCGATGATGCGGTGCGTGCGCGCCATCTCGGGGTCTGAGATGCGCGATACCGATCCGCCGCCCCCTCGCCGATGGATTGTCCTGGCCCGTGTGTCCGCCGTGGTCGGTCTGGCGCTCGTGGTCACGGCGCTCTGGGCGGCACCGTTTTCCTGGCGCCTGGAGAGCGACATCGGCCTGCGCGCCCTCTATGGTCTGCGCGGCACGCTCGACACACCGCAGGAGGCGCTGATCGTCGGCATCGACCGCAACACCATCTCCGATCTGCGCTTTGAGGCCGAGGGCGGGTTTGCGCGCATGCCCACCCTGGGCGCCTGCCTCTCTAAGGACGCGCGCGAGGCGCTCGGCGAGGCCAGCAACGTCGACCGCTTACCCCGCGCGATCTACGCCTGCCTGATCGAGCGCCTGAGCGCCCAGGGCGCCGAACTGATCGTGCTCGATGTGCTGTTCAACACCGATGATCGCGACAGCGACCCCCAGTTTGCCGAAGCCATCGCCGCCTCTGGGCGGGTGCTGTTGTTCGAGCACGTCGAGATCAGCGCCGCCACCAACGGCATGCCGCTGCGCACCAGCCCGCGCGCGCCCTTTGCCGAGGCCGCGCTCGGCACCGGGCTGTTCCTCGTCAACGCTCCCAACGACGGCCCCATCGAGGGCGTGGCAACGCGCCTGCCCGATCTGCCCGATCTCCAGTCGCTGCCCCGCCTGGCCTGGAGCGCGATGACCGGCCAGCCGCCGCCCCCCGAGAGCGGCACCCGCGCGCTCTGGCTCTACGGACCGCCGGGCACCCTGGCGCGCATCAGCCTCGATGCGGCGCTGGCCGACAACGGCGCGCTGCCCGATCTGCAAGGGCGTGCGGTGTTTGTCGGCGCCTTCACCCCCGACATCCCCGACGTCGAGGACCACTTCACCGTCGCCATGGACGGCAGGCGCAGCCTGCGCATGTCCGGGGTCGAGCTGATGGCCACCGACTACCTCAACCGCCTCCACGACCAGCCCCTCGAACGCCCAAGCCGGGCGGTGGGCGCGGCCTTGGTGTTTGGGCTGGCGCTGCTCTTGTTCACGCTGCCCTATCTGTTGCGCGGGCGCGCTGGCATCCCGGCTGTCCTCGGGTTGGCGCTGCTGACGGGGGCGGGCGTGGCGTTTTTGTTTGTCGAGGCGCGGCTTTGGCTGGCGCTGGCCACGCCGCTCTTGATCGGCACGCCGTTGGCGGTCTTGCTCGGGCTCTGGCTGCGCTATTCGCTGGCTAGGGAGATCGTCTGGGTGTCGACCCCCTCGGGCCACGGCAAGCGCCGCTTGGATCAGGGCCAGGCCGAGCGCGATCTGCTGCGCGATGACTGGGCGACGGTGGTGTTTGCCGATCTGATCGCCTCGACCAAACTGGCCGAGACCAATGGCACCGAAGCCTACGCCACCGCCCTTCAGCACTACTACGACGCCGCCTATGAGGCGGTGAGCCAGGCCGGGGGCATGGTGGTCGAGTACCAGGGCGACGGCATCTACGCGCTGTTTGGGCGCACCAGCACCGGTGAGGACCATGCCGCGCGCGCGCTCCAGGCGATCTCGGCGCTGTGCCGTGCGGTCGAGGGCTACCGGGTGCCTGGCCCGGACGCGCCCTGGCGCATGCGGCTGCGCATCGGTGTGGCCACGGGGGGGCTGCTGATCGGCGATGTCGGCGCGCGCCGCCACTTCTCCTACAAGGGCACCGGTGAGACCGTGATCGTCGCCCATCGCCTGCAAGAACTGGCTCGCGAGCACGATAGCGGTCACGGCCACATCGTTTTGGCCGAGGCCGAGACCATCACGGCCGCGGGCACGCTCGGCATGGGGCTGCAGGATCTTGGCGAGGCGCATCTTCCGGGCAAGACGGTGGCGACGCAGGTCTGGCGGGTGTGGCTTTAGCCCAACGCGGCGGCCCGCTGTTTCATAGTGGCACAGGTGTGCCTCGGCACGCCAACGTTGCACGCCCGTCCCCACCTCGCTAATCGGGACTGGATAAGAGGCTCAATCAGAGGGGACAGCCCGTGTTCAGGATCGCCCACTGCCTGGCGCGCCATCTCCTCTTGCCGTTCTTGGCCCTTGTTGCCGTGCCTGCTCCCGCCGAGGCGCGCCCAGCCTGCCCCGCCGGCGCGCGTGCGGTGGTGGCGGTGGTCGACGGCTCGGTGCGCGTGCTTACCCCCGAGGGCGGGGATTTCGCCGCCCGGCGCGACATGCGCCTTTGCCCGGGCGACCGCTTGGTCACGGCTGACGGCGCGCGCGCTGAGATCCGCTTTCTAGAGCGCAACACCACCATCAGCCTGACCGGCAACACCACCGTCCACCTGCCCGCCGACGACACCGGCGCCGATCTCGATGTGGAGAACGGGCTGATGCGCTTTATCAGTTCGGTATTGGGCTCGTTCACCATCCGCACCCGCTACGTCAACGCCGGCATCGACGGCACCGAGGCGCTGGTTGCCGTTGCCGACGAAGGCGCGCTGGTGTTGGTGGGCGAGGGGGTGGTGAGCCTCACCCGCGGGGGGGAGCGGCTGCGCCTTCTGGCCGGGCAGGGCGGTTTTGCCGCGCCAGCGCAAGGGCTTGTGCAGGCCGAGACTGCGGCGGTGCCAGCGCTGTTCGCGCCCCTTGTCGCCGATCCCGAAGGCGCGTCGGATTGGGCAGTCTACTACCCGCCGGTGCTGCTGGCCGATCCCGCCCGGCCCGAAATCACAGCCGCCTTGGCCGCGCTAGAGGCCGATGATCCCGATCGTGCCGAGGCGCTGCTGGAAGGCCTCTCCGACGCCCCCGCCCTGGCGCTGCGCGCGGTGATCGCCGTGTTTCGCAACCGCACCGCCGAGGCTGCCGCCCTTGCCGAGCGCGCCGTGGCCGCCGATCCGGGGCTGGGGGCGGCCCATGTCGCGCGCTCTTATGCGCTACAGGCGGCAGGGCGCATCGACGAGGCCGCCCGCGCCGCCGAGATCGCCACCGAGATAGCCACTGGGCGCGCGCCCGGCGACGCCTACGCCTTTGCGCGTCTGGCCGAGCTACGCCTGATCCGCACCGACCGGCGCGGCGCCCTGGCTGCTGCGCGCCAAGCGCTGGCCCTCAGGCCCACGGCGCTGGCCGAGGCGGTGGTCGGGTTTGCCGAGCTGTCCGCCGAGCGCCTGAACCAGGCCACCATCGCCTTTCAGCGCGCCATCGCCATTGCTGATTCGGCCCCGCTGCCACGGCTCGGACTAGCCCTGGTGCGCATCCGCGAGGGCCGCATCGCCGAGGGCCGGCGCGACATCGAACTGGCCGCCGCCCTCGATCCCCGCCGCGCTGCCTTGCGCACCTGGCTCGGGCGCGCCTATCTGGCCGAGAACCGCGCCGAGAAGGCCCGTGCTCAGTTCGATCTCGCCCGCGAGCGCGACCCGGACGATCCGACAGCCCTCCTCTTCATCGCCGCTGAGCGCTTTGCTGCCAACGATCCCCTGGCCGCGCTTGCCGCCATCCGCCAGGCCGAGGCACTCGGGCCAGGGCGCTCGGTATTGCGCTCGGAGCGCGGGCTCGGTGAGGACCGCGCCGTGCGCGCTGCCGCCATCGGACGCGTACTGGAGACGCTGGGCTTTATCGAGGAGGCTCGCGCCGAGGCCGCGCGCGCCACCGAGGAAGACCCCGCCAATGGCACAGCCCAGCGCGTGCTCGCCGATGCCTTCGAGGACGACCCGGAGTTGTCCTACGCGCGCACCAGCGCCACCTTGCGCGCCGATCTGCTCAGCCCGCCCTCGCTCGCGCCCATCGAGCCTGCGCGCGGCGAATCCGATCTGGCGCTGTTCGATCTGGCCGGGCCCGCGCGCGCCTCCTTCACCGAGTACAGCCCGTTCTTCGAGCAAGACGGCGTGGCGGCGCGCCTGACCGGTTTTATCGGCACCCAGGACACTCGCGGCGATCTGGCCTCCTTCACCGCGCTGGCGGAGGGGTTTTCCATCGGCGTCGGCCAGCTGCACTACCAGACCGACGGCTACCGCTCCAACAACGCCGTCACCCACGACGTGATCAGCCTGCAAGCCAAGGGCCGCCTCACGCCGGAGCTGACGCTTTTTGGCGAGTACCGCTACCGCAACACCGAGGCAGGCGACCGCTCGCTGGAGTTCGACTTCGCCAACGTCCAAGAGCCCCTGACCCGCAACGACGAGCGCAACCTGTTTCGCCTCGGCGCCCACGCCCGTCTTGGGCCGGATCAGGATCTGCTCGGCGTGGTCACGGCGACTGAGCGCCGGGCGCGCGACGCTTTTGCCAATGTGGTCGGCCCCAGCGGGGTAATCTCCGAAGCCGACAGTGCCTTCTCAGCCCAAGCCCAGCACCTGGCCCGTTTGGGGGGCGGTTTTACCAGCCAGATCGGCCTGTCCTATGACCGCACCGAGATTGAGACGGTGCGGGATACCGTGCTGATCGACCCCCGCCTGCCCTTTCCCCTTCCCAACTCGGATAGGCGCGAGCGCCGCCAGACCCACATCAACGGCTACGGCTATCTCGGCTGGCGCACGGAGCGCCTCGGCCCGCTCACTTCGCTGGAGGTGACGGGGGGCCTCAGCATCGACCGTTTCGCGCTGGAGGCCGGGCGTGCCGAGACCACGCTCAACCCCAAGCTCGGCCTGCGCCTTGGCATCACGCCCCGCCTCACGCTGCGCTCGGCCTTTACGCGCACGGTGACGCCGGGGCTGTTGTTCGATCAGCGCCTGGAGCCGGCAACGGTGGCGGGCTTTGCCCAGTTTCGCCCGGAACTGGCGGGCGCGCGCGCTGATCAACTCGCTGCCGCGCTGGAGTATCGTGCGACCGATTGGTTGAGCCTCGGTCTCACGGGTGAGGTGCGGCGGGTGCGGGGGCAGATTGTTGGCGAGCCAGCACGCTTGGCCGCGCGCGAGCGCGCCCTTGGCGCCTCTCTCAGCATGGCTCTGACGCCCAATGTGGCGCTCAGCTTGCGTGCTGCGCATGAGCGGCTGCGTTCGCAGTTTCCCAACGATATCGACGAGGCACGAGTGAGTCGTATTAGCGCTGATTTGAGATGGTTTCACCCCTCCGGTTTCTTTGCCGGCGCCAATGTTGCGCAGATCTGGCAGCGCTTCGACGATTTGGCGCCCGATGCTACTGACGAAGGGCGCGATGCAGCGTTTCTACTTGGTATCAATTTTGGCTATCGCTTGCCTTCGGGACGCGGCGTCGTCAGTTTGGATGTGGCGAATGCGTTGGATCAGAGCTTTGGCTCTCGCGAACGTGCTTTGCGCTCGATCGAAGGGCGCGTTGGTGCGGGAAATGTGTCTGATCCGCTGTTCGCCCGTGAACCAACGGCCTTCCTAAGGCTCACCCTGGCGTTCTGAGAACGCCCCATTCAGCGAGGAGACTTCAGTATGACACGTATTTGCCAAATCGCCCTGGCGGCGGTGTTTCTCTCCGGTGCAGCATCCATGGTGGCTGAGGCGCAGGGTTGTCCCTCGCTGCCGACTGGCCAGCGGTGCATCAATCGGTTCCCAAACACCCCGGATCAGCCCATTGCCGGTGGATTCACCTATACCTGCGCCTCGGTGCAGCCCGGTAAGACCCAGACCGACTACTACATCGGTGGCGGCTATCTCTGCTCGGTGATCTACTGATCCAACACTCGCCGCACTGCGGCACCGAAAATCTGCTGGGGTTGTCACCATACAGCCCCAGCCTCCTCCTGAGGTTCCGTCGCTCGTAGCCCGAACCTTCTCCCCCGCCAGCCCAGCCCCCCGCTCAGACCCAGGACGCGCCCATGACGCTGCGAATCGCCCCCGAGACCATCGGCCGGCGCCGCTTTCGCAAACCCGAAGGCTTCGCCCCCTTCCAAGATCGCACCTTCGTGCGCCTGATGGTCTCGGAGTTGTCCTCGGCAGTGCCGATCTATCCGCTGGCCTTCCTGCCCATGGGTGAGCGCCTCTCGCTGGTCGCTCTGCTCGGCCTGGTGCGCGAGCGCAATCTCTACATCGGCAAGCAAGGCAAGTGGCTGAGCCCCTACATCCCAGCCCAATGCCGGCGCCACCCCTTCGCCCTGGAGATCGACCCCGACGGCTCGCGCCACCTCTCGCTCGAAGCGCCAGAGGCCAACCTGACCGAAGAGAGCGCCGAGGACAGCAAAAACACCACAGCCCTCTACGACGACAGCGGCGCACCGACAGCCTTTCTCGACAGGATGCAGCGCTTCCTCGACCGCCTCACCGACGAACAGAGCGCCACCGACCGCGCCGCCACGCTTCTGCGCGAGGCCGGTGTGCTGGAGGAGTGGCCGATCCGCGTCGCCTTGGCCGAGGGCGAGGAGGAGGTCATTTCGTGCTATCTGCGCGTCAGCGAGAGCGCACTCACGGCACTGTCGGACGCGGCTTTCCTGCGCCTGCGCCGCGAGGGGGCGCTACCCATCGCCTATGCGCAGTTGCTGTCCATGCGCAACATCAAGACGCTCGCCTGGATGTATCGCATGCGCGAGGCGCGCACCGAGGGCAATCTTACCGGGCTGCCGAGCCTGGAGGGACTAGCCTACAGCGAAATTACCGAGGACGGTGTGGTCGGCGAGGGTGAGGGCGACAGCTTCGACTTTGGGCGTTGAGGGGGTATTTCCGAGCGTCGTCATTCCATTGGTAAACCACCCCGCCAAGGCCGGCGCGGCACCAGGGCCAGGCCCTCGTACGGGGCGCCGTCCAGGTTGAGGTTGGGGTTGTAATGGGGGTCGTGCAGGAGCCGCGCGCCCCAGCGTGCTCGCAACATATCCATCTCGCGGCGCGCGCGCGCGCGCTTTTCGGCCAGAATATCGCTGCCGCGTGAGACCGACTCGGCATGGGTCAGCACCGCCTCGGGCGTCCAGACCACCCCGAGCCCGCGCGCACCAAGGCGCAGACAAAGATCAGTGTCGTTGAAGGCGACGGCAAAGGCACGCGCGTCCATGCCGCCGAGCCCCAGATAGGTCTCGCGCCGGATCAGCAAGCACGCCGCCGTCACCGCCGAATAGCGCCGGGCGACCAGATTGAGGCCGGCGTAGCCCGGATCGTCGCGGTCGTAGGTATTGCCGACGTGATCGGCATAGCCCTCGATGCCAAGCACCACGCCGCCGTGCTGGACCATGCCCTCAGGCCAGATCAGCTTGGCGCCGACCGCCCCCACGCCCGCGCGCACGCCTTGGGCCACCATCTCCCAGAGCCAGCCCGGATCGAGCACGCCCACATCGTTGTTCATCAAACAGAGAAACGTGGCCTCGCTCGCCTCAGCGCCGCGGTTGTTGATGGCGGCATAGTTGAAGGGGCCGGGGCAGGGCAGCACGCGGGCTGTGCCCTCGGCTTGCAGGCGCTCGAAATAGGCCAGCGTCTCGGGCGCGGTCGAGCCGTTATCGAGCACGGTAATGCGCAGCGCCGGATAGTCGGTGCGCGCCAGGCCATCGAGCAGATGGGCGAGAAGATCGGCGCGCTCGCGGGTGGGCACCAGCACCTCGACCGTGGGCGCGGGATCGGGGCGCGGCCAACGCGTGCGCCAGAGCCAGGGCGTGGCGGGCAAGGGCTGAAGGGCGTCGAGCCCCGGCCAGTGGCGTGTGAGGGTCTCAGACGTCCAGTCCGGTGGCACGGGGGCTTGGCCGTGCGCCTCAATCTCGCCCTGGTCATGGAGGATCTCGCCCACATGCGTCACGGTCTTGGCCCCAGACAGCGTGGCCAGCACGCGCTCGCTGAGCGACACCGGCCCTGGTGGGGGAGGGGGCGCCGCACCGGCATCGAGCGCGAGCAGACCAAAGACATAGCCCTGAGCGAGCAGCAAATCAGGATCCCAGCCGGGTTTGAACCACGGCAACCGCTGGCCGGCAACCGTCTGTTCGCTATCGGCGTAGGCGGCTGCGGCGCCCTCTAGCGCACGCACGATCCGCGCCAGGGCGCCGGGGGCGAGGCGATCTCCTGCGCGCACGGCAACGACCGGTCCCGCCTCGGGCCAATCGGCCAGCACACCCTCGGGCGCCGCGACGATCCTCACCACGCCGCCATCGGCCTCGGCGGCCAACGCACTCTGCGTGCGCTCAGTGTCGCCCGGCCCATAAAGCACCAGCGTGAGCGAGGTCTCGGGCGGCAAAGGCGTTGCAGGCACCGGCGCAAAGGCCGCAGCCCAGGCCGGATACTCGGCAAAATCGAGCGAGGCGCGCCGCCCTGGCTTGCCCTCGTCCATTAGGCGCGCCACCGCGGCGAGTTGTGCCTTGGCGGTCTCGCTCACCGGCTCCTCACTTGCAAGGCGCTCCAAGATCTCGCCGACCCCGCCAGGCCAGGCCGCCACAGCCACGGGCGAGCCCTTGAGTTCGCGCCCGCCCTCGTCGCGGATGTGTACCCAATGCACGGCACCATCGGCCAAATCGGAGGGCAAGCGCAACCGAAACCGCCGCGCTGTCGGATCGGCAGCCCCGTCCTCAATGGCGGCGGGGGCAATGCGCGCGACCGTCTCGCCCAGCAGACGCTCGCCCTCGTGGGCGTAGAGCGTGACGGTGCGATCGGCGTCCAGGGCCATCACCCAGCCCGAGAGCCTGAGCCCGTCCGAGACCACCTCGCCAGCCAGCACAGCACGCGCCGCCTCCCCTGCCGCGCCGATCTCAATGGTGCCAGGCAGGTCGAGCGTGGTGTTGGCCAGACGCGCGCTGAGGCGGCGGCCATGGCGCAGCGCCGCAGCAGGCACGCCGATCTGAAAGCCGATGCAGCCGTCCTCGCCCGCCTGGCGCGGCAGATCGGGGCGGAAAGTGTCGGCACGATCAAAGGCGACGGGATAGCCGTCGCAGAGCAGCTCGACGATGGGGCGGTACTCGGGGGGGCGATACTCGGAGGGGCGATGCTCCAGCCCCTGCAGATCGCGCACCCAGCCGATGGCGACACCGGCCTCCAATCCCTCCAAGCGGCCTTCGACCAGCGGTTTGGCCTTGGCATCTTTGGCGCTCATCGCGTCCTCCGCATCAAGGTGTCCAACACGGCCTCGGGCGGCGTATCGGGGCGCAAACACACCCCAGAGACCGCCGCAGTCCGCTCGGCCGCCGCCACACCGCCCAGCGCCAGCACGCGCGGACACGTGGCCGCAGCCCGGTCAACCGCGCGCGCTGAGGGGTCGAGCGGATCGGCAAAGGCCAGCGCCAGACGGCAGCCAAGCGCCCGCGCCAGGGCAGGGGCCTCGGCAGGCGTTACGGGTGCCAAGGTATGGGCGCAGCCGGTGCGCTCCAAGGCGCCAGCCTCGGGCAGATCCTCGAACAGGAAAAGCCTGAGCCCGATCTCTTCCGCCGCCGCCAGACGGGCAAGGCGCAACAACAGCGTGCGCGCCGAGGCCAAGGTGCTCCCGCCAACGACGGCGATATGGCCTGCCCGTCCGAGCGGGGTCTGGGGCAGACGCACAGCCGGGGCTTGGGCCACCACCGTATTGCGCACCAGGGGCGCGACCAGCTTGGCCGTGGCTTGCGTGGCGACCACGGCGCGGTCGGCCTCGGCGCCAAGGCGCAGGGCCAGCCGGGTCTCGGGCGTGTTGGCCGCACGGCGCGAGAGGGCGGCGATCATGAACGGATCCTCGATGTGAAGCGTCTTGGGTAGGCGCAGCGCATCGAGCGCTTTCAGCAGCGCCAGCGGCAGATCGAGGCGGTAGAGCGCCAGACGCACCACACCCAGGCGCGCCACATCGCGGCGCAGGCGGCACAGGTCCTCGGGCAGGCGGTAGCGCAGATTGGCGGGCGCGTCCGGGGCGGTGCCAGTCAGCGCCACGCGCGTGCCAGCCTCGCCCGGCAGCGGATCAAGGGCGAGTACCTGCGCGCCCTCGGGCAGCGGGCTGTCGGGGAGGCGCGCCACGGCCAGCACCGTCTCCGCCGTTGTGCTGAGGGTGGCGCGTTCGAGGCGCGCACGCGCGGGCGCCAGCGCATCGTTGACATTAAAGCGCGCCATGCGGGCGTCGTAGGCGGGGTGGCTTGCGCGGATCTCGGCCATGTTGGTGCGCACCAGCGCGTGCTTCTCGGCGCCAAAGGACAGGCTGCCGTGATGGGCGACAAACACGTCCGTGGCCGCGACATGGCGCCAGCCTTTGGCCGTAGCACGCAGACAAAAATCGGTTTCCTCGCCGTAGCCGCGCCCGAAACGGGTTTGGTCGAGCGGGCCGATCTCGTCCAGACAGGCCCGGCGCAGCATCAGGCAAAACCCGGCGCCGACGGGGATTTCCACCGCTTGGCCCGCATTGACCTTGGCGGCAGCGGTGTCGAGGGCTTGGTGGCGCTCAGAGGAGGGCATGGGGTTGTCCTCATTGGGGCGCGGGTGGGAGAGGTGTTGGCCGTTGTTGGTGAGCGGGGTCGCGCTGGCAATGTCGGGGCTGCTCTCCAGCGCGCGTGCGAGGCGGTCGAGCCAGCCGGGGGGCACGATGGTATCGGCATTGAGCAACACCGCATCACAGCCTGGCGTGGCGGCAAGACCGGCATTGGCGGCGGCGGTAAAGCCGCGGTTGGTCTGGCTTGGGATCAGGTGTAGCCGGTTGGCCTCTGCTTCCGTGCGAAGATAGGCGGAGAGGGCGGGGTCGGGGCTGGCGTCGTCGATGGCCACGATGCGGTAGGGGCGGCTGCCTAGCCCAGCATGAAGCGCGTCGATACAGGCGCGGGTCGCCTCCAACCCCGAATGCACGGGCACGATCACCGCGACGGTGCCGGCAGGGGCCTTTGGCATCGGCTCGGGCTGGAGGGGAGGCGTGGGGGGGCTAAGCGCCGCACCGCCCGGCAGTGGCTTGCCGGTATCGGCCCAACACACATCAACCCGGCGCGCGCCCTCTGGCCAGTCGAGCGCAAAGCGGCTGAGGCCCTTCTCGGCTGGGACAAGGGGCAAGGGCGCGCGCGCCCCATCGGTCTCGACGACAAGGGCCAGACGCTCTGGCGCCCCCGCAACCCAGCCGCTGATGCCGTGCGCGTGGGCGCGGCAGGCCCCAACGGCGGTCAGCGCCAGTTTGGGCAACAATGCCAGTAGGGGCGCGGCCTCAGCGGCGTCGAGCCGAGGTAATAGCGCTTTCAGAAAGGCTGGCGCGCGCTCGGGCGCTGTGCGGGCTGCCAGACGCAGGAGCGACAGGGCGAGCGCGATGTTGGTGGGATCGAGATCGACCGCGCTTTCGAGGTGGGAGAGTGCTGTCTCGGCTTCACCGCAGGCCTCAAAGCCATGGGCGATCAACGCCTGCAAGTTGCCATCCCGCGGCAAACGCTTGGCCGCGGTCCAGGCTAAGGCCAGCCCAAGATCGGGGCGGCGGGTGCTGAAGGCGGCCACGGCTCGGAGCGAGAGCACTTGATCGGCGTACGGTTTGGCGTGGCCGATCTGGTGTGCCAGCACTGCCATCTCATCCAGACGCCCCTGACGCAGGAGTGCATTGAGCGGTTGGAAAGGCGTGCGCATGGCCTCGCCATGGCTTGGCGGGCGGGTCATGGCATTGAGGGGGCGTGGGTCATCGCAACCGCAGTTTCGATAAGGGCAGCGATGGAGATGGCGGCGTGCCGTGCCGGGTCAGCAAGACAGGCGGGCCAGAGTAGTGGGCGGGGAGCAAGAAGCCCCCCGCCGCACAAGAGCGGTTATCAGCCGAGGTCGAAGTCGGCGATGATCTGGACGTTGCCCGCAACATCTTCGATTTCGTCGGACAGCGCAAAGGCCAGTGCCAGATCTTCGAGGGCCAGGGTGCCGTCGTCGATCGAGCCGGTCCAGAAGGCCAGGCCCTCCTCGTCGGCGTCGCGGCCCAGCGCACGCTGGTACAGCGCCTCGACGAACTCGGTGGTCGTGGCAGTACCCTCCGGATCCACCTCGCCCAGGAACTCGCCTGCCACCACGAAGGCGCGGGCCAGCTGGAAGAAGGTGAAGTTGTCGGTGTCGAAGGTCGAGAGCCAGAACTGCAGACCCTCGATGTCGGCCGAACGATCGAGCACGACTTCGTAGAGCAAGGCGATGTCAGCCTGCTCTTCGGTGC